>JAJZCX010000205.1 GCA_021851625.1 Acidobacteriota bacterium
GCCCTGCTCAAAGAGTTGTTTGCGACTGTGATAAATGCGTTGTTGCAGATCGACCTGCGCCTTGGTTTGCGCTGCTTCCAGTTGCGCCTTTTGCAACTCTTGCGGCACGGTGGCTCGCGCGATGGCAACCTGCGCCTTGGCCTGCTCATATTGGCCCTGGCTGCCGAGCGCCGCGCCGGAGAGATCGCCGTTTTCCAGCGTCACCAGCAACTCGCCCTTGCGCACGCGATCACCGCGTTGCACAAAATACTTGGCTACTGGCGCGCTGATCTTTGTGGCCAACACCGCTTGATGCAGCGGCTCCAGCGTAGCTTCGCCGGTCACAACCACGGTAATCGGCGCGCGGCGCGCCAATGCGGTCTGCACAGTAACAACGGGCGCGGCATCCTTGGCTGCACGGCTGCAACCGGCGACCCCGGCCAGCAATCCAGTGCATGCAAGGATTGCGCAGAGAAGCGCGTCGCTGTGGACACGAGCGCTACGCCGCGTGTGCGGATGCCGCAGCAAGTTGGAAAGGGTGCAATGGCGTGTCTCGAAAATTTTCATGGCAGAGGTCCTGTCCAGCGTTCTAGATTGGCGCGGGCCACATGAAAGCGCACCGCGCCATCTGCGGCGGCAGACTCCGCGGCTAAATCCGTGTTCTGCGCATCGACCACTTCCAACACGCTGGCCTCGCCGGCCTGGTAGCGCTCCGTGGTTAGGCGCAAGCTCTGCTGCGCCTGCTGCACGCTGGTCTCCAGCGAGGTGAACGCTGCGGATGCCGTCTGCAACTCGCCATAGCTCGCGTCCAGCGCGGCGATGGATTGCCGCTGTACATAGTCCAGCGCCGCCTGCGCCTCGTGCTCGTGCAGTTTGCTCTGCTCCACCTTGTCCTGCGTGCGGAACCAGTTCCAGAGCGGCAGATCAACGCCCGCCCCAATCGAGTAGCCCAAATACTGCCGTCCGCCGGAACCATTCGCGGCAAATTCTGGCGCATCGATTCCGTAGTTGTAGCCAAGCGTGAAGGACGGCAAATACTCCGCCCACGCGGCGTGCGTATCTTGTTGCGCTGCATGCAAGGCGGCCAGTGCACTGCGCACCTCAGGGTTCGACTGCGCGGCCAGCGCGTGCACTTCTGTCTGCTCTGGAATTTCACTCTGCGTACTGAGGGTGTCTTCGAGCGTGTACCGCGTGGACGGATCGCTGAAGAGCAGAACACCCAACGATTCCCGCGCGGCCAACAGTGCCTGCTGCGCATCGGCGAGATCGCGCTGACGTTGTTCTTGTTGCAACTCTGCCTTGAGCACATCGGCGTGGGCTACTTCGCGGCCTGCCTCCAACTTGCGGGTGAGGTCTACAAAGCGCTGCGCCTCTTGCTCGGCGCGTTGCGCGGCGGTGCGTTTGTGTTCCGCGGCCAACTCCGAGTAATAAGCCAGCGTAACGGTTGCGTGCAGTCCGCGCTGCGCAATCTCGGCCTCCGCCTGCGCCTGCTGCGCCAGTGCGCTCGTCTGTCGGTAGCGCGCCACATCCGCCACGCTCAATCGATCGGTAACCAGTCCTTGGCTGATGTACTCGTGCACACTGTTGTTGGCAATGAAAACAGGGCCGGTGGTTCCGGGCAGTGGGCCGGAGTCGGGAACGCCGTTGGGCTGCGTGTAAAGCGCTTCTCCATGAAAGCGGGCCTGCGGCAACAGTGCAGCCAGCGCGGCCCGCCGATCATAGATCGCACTGCCGCGTACTGCTTGCTGCGCCAGCCAGATAGGTTCAATTTTTTTTGCGCGCGCCTCAGCCTCGGCAAGAGTGATGAGCGGCGGATCGGTTGCGACTGGATTGGTAGTTTGTGCGCGAAGGGGAATCGCAATGCCGACGAGCATCCAACCCAGGCAAACAACCAAGCCGCAGACGCGGAATGCAAAGTGCCCTGCGCGCTCTGCGAATTGTTTCACCATGCCGATGCGTGCATCTCCCGAGATATGACTGCGGCAAAAGGGAATCCAAACAATCTGCCAACTCGAACCCCTTCCATTATGCGCCCGCTGCATAAATTTATTTTGAATTGCAGTAAGAAATGCAGAGGGAAATTGTGCGGAAACGGATGCGGCGTGAGGGTCTGTGCGATCCGGCCCACTAACCGCGTGGTGTAGTCATAACTGCCGTGCAGAGCGCGATCAATAGCACAAGACTGATCCAAGCCCACGCGTTCCATTGGCTGCGCCCATGGGCTACGGCGTGTGCAGCCTCCTGTTGTAGCGAGCCGGAGTCGTTGGTCAGCGCGCGATCCACGCGGGCCAGAGCCAGCAGAAGATGCGCGGAGGCGTTGTTCGTTTCGTTCGATTGCGGAGCGGCGAGCGCAGCGTTGAGAGCCGCATCGAACTGCGCCAGACTGGCGCGTGTTTCAAGCATCAACCCTTGGCGCGGCGCATCCTGCGTTTCCAGTTGCTCGAGTCCGAGCCAACTGGCCTGGAGCAGCCTGCGCTGATGTTGCAGGTCGGTCTGGGGAATGACATCGGGAGCGGAGACATTCCACGCCAAGACGTCGAGCGCGGCGCGCGTGGCGGCAAGCTGCATTTGCTGGACGTGCAGCAGTTTTGGATTGGTGGCGAGCGCAGCGTTGCCAGCCGTGCGCGCTTGCAGCAGAATTTGATGCAGAGAAAACGCGGCCATCGCCGCAGCGAGCGCAAGCAACACTGCAAAGACAGTGGAGCGCAGGCGCGGCGATGGCGGTTGCGATGCGGGCATTGCGTTATGCAGTGACCGGTTCCAACAGGCGTGCCCAGCGGCGTTCGCTGCGCGCTGCGTGTGCCCGCTTGTGATAGGCGTAGCCCGCGATCAACGGCAGCGCCAGCGTCGCTTCGCTGTAGACCATCTGCTCAAAGGTGGTGTCCACCTTGCCCCAAGAGCTGGCTTCCTTCAGTGTGCTGGACGACAGCGCGCCGTCGCGCACATCGGCCACGGTGATCTGTACCGCGTACTTGTGCATGGGCGCTTCGTTGCCGAGAATGTCCGCGGCAACAACAATGTCTTGCGCAAAGTTCTTGGGCACGCCGCCGCCGATCATCAGCAGGCCGGTGGTGGGGTTGGCGATCTTCAACTGCGTCAGTTCGTAAAAATCCTTAACGCTGTCGATGGAGACCTTGGGTTTGTCCTGGCGCGCGTGCTGGTGCGCCACCAAGCCGAAGCCGGCAGAGCAATCGCTGAAGGCTGGGCAGAAGATGGGCACGTCCTTTTCATAAGCAGCGAGCACGATGGAATCCACGCCGCCCTTGGCGGGCGTCTTGCCTTGCTGCTCAAGGTAAGCACCCATGGCGCGGATGAACTCGCGCGAGCTGTGCGGGCGCGGCGGCAGTGCGTTGGCAATCTTCTCGGTGGTCTCGTCGCAGATGCGCAGTTCTTCTTCGTCGATCAGCGTGTCGTAGATGCGATCGATCATCGCCTCGCGCAGTTCGCCGTCGAGCGTGCCAGATTTGTAGACATCGCTGGCGATATAGTGCTGAAATCCGAGGGCCTCGAAGAAGTCCTGATCGACTATGTTCGCGCCAGTGGAGACGATGGCGTCCACCATGTTGTTGCGCAGCATATCAACGAAGATCTGCTTCAGTCCGGCGCTGATGAGCGAACCGGCGAGGCAGAGGATGACGCCACATTCCTTGTCGGCCAACATGCGCGCGTAGATGTCGGCGGCGCGGGCCAGGTCGCGGGAGCTATAGGCCATGTGCTGCATGGCATCGACGAGCGCGGTCACATCGTGCTGCTTGATGTCAATGTGTCGGATCGGTTGATTGAGGATTTCTTTTTTGGTAGGCATACACAGTAAGAATATCAAAAAATCTCAGTGTTTATCGTGCATTTCCGATGATTTTGCCGGTGAATTCTCCGCAGCGATCCACGGCAATTTCGCCAACGCCTATACTTTGCCTATGCTTCGCCGCGCTGCACTCGTACTGCTGCTGCCACTGCTCTGCGCACCCGTCTGCCAGGGCTGGGGCAAGGATGGACACAAGCTCATCAATCGCATCGCCATGGAGACGTT
>JAJZCX010000206.1 GCA_021851625.1 Acidobacteriota bacterium
GTGGTGGTACGTCCAATACAATCGCCCGTCCCAAAGCAACTCAAACCATTCCACTGTCCATAAGTCTGCCCACTATCCCAGCGGCCTACAAAACTGGAAATCCCATCCAAGTACGCCCCGTAGGAAAACATCGGCACACCACCAAAGGTGTTTTGTGTATTCTCGCGGCCCGTGAACTCATTCACATAGTTGCTGATTCCACCCGGCGTGCCCTCATACCCGCTCCCAGAGTTCACCTGCTCTGTCGTTAGATCAAAATCCGTCGTCGTCCGCAGGGCGCTGATAATTGGCACTCCATACTGCTCTCCAATGGGGTCATAGCTGCCCAGAAACATCCCACCTGCACGATAGTCCTGCACGCCAGTATTCTTCGGCCACAGAAATCCACCTGTGTAGCCCGGCGTTGGATACCCCTGTGGACGCTCCACCTGCGCATAGCCAGAATCCACAACCACAGTGCACCCATTGCCGGTCAAACTCCCCGGACACTTCGCCGTGGCATTCGCTATGCCATTGTTGCCCGTTCCCGCTGGCGTCTGGTACTGGCTGGCCAAGTAGACATTGTTCAAATCGTTGATCGCCAACGTCGTCCCACTCGGCTGCGTCACCGCTTGTGTTCCTGCCGGGGAAAGAGATACTCGCGCATCCACGTATTCTTTCGTAGCCGCTTGCAATGCACTTTGCGGATCCGTGCTCAGATCGAGTGCACCCTTCATCGTACCGCCAAGCAATGGCAGATAATTGCCAATCAAGTTATTGACGTACGTCTGACTCGCCGTCTGCACCGCTATACTCGCTGGCATCACTTCGCTTCGAATCGCAGTGATCGTCGTCTGCGCGGTATTCGGCACAAGCCAGTACTCCTTGCTTACTGTTCCATCGTCCAAATGATATACAGCCGTATAGTAGGTACCAGCTGGTGTCGCGCCGGAGTTCGGCGTCAATTGGATGGCGACGCTTCCATTCGTTCCAATCGGCACCGTCAAGTTTCCTGCCGCTACTGTTTGTCCACTTACGGCGGTAAACGCTGGCCATGTCACAAGAATTGTCCCTGTTGCAACTGTGCCATCAGCGTGATAGATAATGTCTTGGATCGAAGTTGTTGTCTCTTGGGCACACAAACCAGTACACATTGCCACAGCAAACAGTACCCAAGTTGTGATCCTTGGTGTATTTGCGCACATTCTGATCTCCTTCACCCGCGCTCTTTGGCTCTTATTCCCCGTTTGTGTGTTTTGCTTGACCATTTTGTTGCGTATTCCCTTTGTCATGGTTTCGATCCTTACCTTTATCACGCTCATCTACGTAAAACTCCAGCCCTTGCAGCAACCGATCACTCAAGCTCATCTTCTTCTTCACCAGCACATTTTTCCCCGATTGTCCTGTAACGCCGCATAGTTCCAGCAGCATCTTTGTGTGTTGATAGCCACCCTTGATTGCTTGGTCAATCAGCCCTTGTACGACTTGTTTCCACGACTTATAAATTTGTCTGCGGGCAATTCGAATAAATGTATCGCTCTCGGACAATACCGCCCTCGTCCGCCTGCATTGCTTCACTGGAACGCTGCTTCCAACCGTGCGCTTCGGCACTGCATCCCGCCTTCCGTAATCTTTGTCTTCCAAATAAAACGGGGGAGCCACAGCTCCCCCACCCTTGCTTCCATTTCCTTTTTAAGCATAGCAAAGCACTTTGCCTTCCTACGCCATACTTCATCCTCTTTCTTTGGAACAATCCATCCGTAATTTAATACTCGATCCGCATCAACTTGCGATCCAGCAGAATCCCCGTCAAACAATCCAGTGCGTTTGCATACCTTCGCACAACCGTTCGCAAACTAACACCTAGCAATTCTGCCGCTTCTCCCTGCGTATACTCTTGCACGGCCACGCGCATCAGCAACTCATGCTCAAACGAGTCCATCATCGTCAGACACCGGTCCATGTCGTACACAAAAATTACCGAATCCTCAAAGCTATGAATTTTGTATGTACTCGTCCGGCCTCGAAATACATCCTGCCCCAAACAGGACGGCATGCGCCCGCTTCGCATCGACAATCGCTGATACCGCCGCAGCATTACCTCCGTGTATTTTCGATAAAATTGCAACCCCTCGCGCTTCGCTGCTCCTCCTGTTGCACGAACGCGTACATCTGTTTGCTGGTTTCTCTGTACCGGAATTGCACCCGTTCCCCGGTTCTGCACTCTGCTTCGTTCTGCGTACACTTCCATCAGCGCCAGTCCGCGGTTCATGCTTCACCCCGATTCCGGCTCTGCACCACTTGCACATCACCCGTCCTCCATCCTGCCGCGTGCGCATGTCTGCGCTGCCTCCGGCTGCCTGCTTCGGGATATTGCCCAAGGTGCACTTCGCACCGCTGGCAATACACGCATTTCATTCCTTGATCACGCAGCCAAATGCGGCCGCATCCTTCACAAATCTTCAACTGCATGCGTCGTTCATTCATATCCATTTTCTCCAAGGCAAAATACTGCATCGCCCTCCCGCCTACTGTTGCTCCACTCCGGGATGGCGCTCATGCGAAGACTGCTTCGTCTCCCAGACTCTTCGGTCTGTTTTGGACGCAGCTTGCACTTCTTCGCCTTCACTTCTGCTTGCTAACTCTCTAGACTTGGGAGGATATAGAGTCTGCTTCTTCACCTTCGCTCGTGCCAAGGAAGTTTGGCTCTTGGCCCATGCCGCCTGCCCTTGCGTCGGCTGGGATGCTCCGCTGCAATCGCCTGCTTGCAGCGCGGGGGAGTGATCGTTGTCATGTGGCACCTCATTGCGTTACTAAAAGTTGTCCATAAGTAATCAAAGCTGTTTCCTCTGTCAAGAAAAATATTGTCCATTTGCCAATTTTTCAGATCCTCTGCCAATCCTTCGGCTTCCCGGCCTTCCTGCCTTTGCTGTGTGTTAATTTTTCCCGCGTAGGTTAACTGAGTGTTACTGTTCCGGCATGAATTTAGATTTTTTGCAGGAAAATCTTCGCCTGGAAATCCTGCGCCGCATCCGTCGCGGTCTGCTCACAGGCGCGGAGTTGGCTCGCTCCTCAGGCTTCCGTCATGCACACATCTCCAACTTCCTCCATGGAAAACGTGCCCTCAGCCTCCAAGGTTTTGACCGTATCCTTACCGCTGGTAACCTTTCCATCTTGGACCTGATCCCAGCCCCGAACGCGGATGTATCCGCTCCTAACAGCACGTCCCCCTCCGTGCAATCCATTCCTGTCGTTACACAAGAGGCAGCCATCTTTCAGCCACGTATCGCTGCGGCCTCCATCTTGGAAACCATCCTGGTCCCAGACTCCGCTCTCCATCTCGCACTCGCGCGTCCGGCAGCCGGACGCTCCGCCTGGCAGCGCTTTGTCGCCTTCCGCGCTGATGCCGAACACGCCGTCCCCATGTATCCGCTGCTCCAACAGGACTCCATCGTCGTCATCGATCGCCATTACAACTCTCTTGCACGCTACCGCCCCATGCAGCCCACCATCTATGCCGTGCATGCGGATGACCGGCTGCACACCTGTTTCCTCAACTTTGAAGCCAACCGCCTCATCCTTCGCCCCAGAAACTTGGCCTCGCCCGTCCGTCTCATTGAGCTGGCTCCGCGCGAACAGCCCTCCGATCGCATCGTTGGCCGCATCTGTTACATCGCCACCACATACTGAATGGGATTTGCATACTCAATCGCCCAGCCATCTCATCCTTCAAGCCCCAGAGCGCTGTCCTCCCAGCGCGTCTCGGCGCGCACAAGTCTGGTAGCATCGCTTTGGGAGGAATCATCCGAATGGACACCGCCGCACCCTCAGCCAACACAGCACGGCGCAATGAAGATATCGCCCTCGACTTGCTCAAGTTCATCACCGTAACCACGGGCATTGCCCGCCCATCTGCGCAGGCCACGGGCTTTGTAGCCTCCGCAGCATCCAGGCCAGACGATCAGGTCGCACATCTGCTCGAACTCTATACGCGCTGCCTCCGCACCGTCGCAGGCAAGTA
>JAJZCX010000207.1 GCA_021851625.1 Acidobacteriota bacterium
GAACCGAAGAAATAGCCGCATGCATCAGCGAAAAAATCCAAGATACCAGTGCAGAATTGGTTTGCCGACAAAGATGCACGCCATCGCCGCTGCGGACAAATAGCTGCCAAAAGGAATCTTCTGTTGCGCAGATGTTTTGCAGCGCAACAAATACGCGACGGCAACGAGTGCTCCACTGATGATTGCTAAAAATAAAGTGAGCAGAGCGAGCGGCAATCCAAGAAACGCTGCGATCATGGCCAGCAGCTTCACATCGCCCAGCCCCATGCCCTCTTGTTTGCGCAGCCAGTGATAGAGCCAGCGAACGCACAAAAGCAGCAGTGCGGCCAAGGCCGCTGCCAGCGCGGCGTGTATGACGCTCTGCAGTCTGTTCGGCGCTGGATGCGCTGCGCGCAGCAGTAGAGCCAAAGCCAGCCCGCCAAGAGTGAACGCATCGGGCAGCAGCAAGGTCTGAGCGTCCATCACTGCCAAGCCCAACGCAAAAAACGCCAGCGCTGCATCGAGCCATGTTTGCCAATGCAGGCCAGTATGCAAAATGCACGCGGCCAACAGTAGTGCCGTTGCCGCTTCCACCAATGGATACTGCAAGGAGATTGCCGCATCGCAATCGCGGCAACGGCCACGCAGCAGCAGCCAACTCAAAATCGGAATGTTGTCGAAGGCTCGAATTGTCCGCTTACATGCGGGACATTGTGAACGCGGCCCGACAATCGACGCACCCGCAGGCAGGCGCACAATGCAGACATTCAAAAAGCTGCCCAGAAACAGCCCGGCAAATGCGGCCAGCAGCGCGGCTATTTGTACAGAGGGGAGCATTCCTCTTGCAGTATACGGAGCCACCATAGTCGAGCGCGGAATCCTTCCGCCAGAACGGTAAGATAAGTCCATGGAGCCGAAACAGAATTCTTCCGACGTACTTGCGCATGAATTTCTTCGCTCGGTGCAGATTATGGCCCGTCTACGCGCGCCCGGCGGCTGCCCGTGGGATCGCGAGCAGACCTTTGCCAGCATTCGCAGGCACACGCTGGAGGAGACCTATGAGGTGCTCGATGCCATCGACCGCGAACATTGGCCGGACGTAAAAGATGAGCTGGGCGATCTGCTGTTGCAGGTGCTTTTTTATGCGGAAATGGCGGAGGAAGCCCACTACTTTACGCTGCACAATGTTTTGGAAAATCTCAATGCCAAGCTCATTCGCCGCCATCCACATGTCTTTGGAGATGCGGACGCGGCCAAAACGCCAGAGGGCGCGCTGGCCAATTGGGAGGCGATCAAGCGCGCAGAAAAACAGAGCCAACCCTCTGCGCAGACAACTCCATCCCTATTGGATTCTGTTCCGCAATCCCTGCCCGCGTTGTTGGAATCGGAAAAGATTAGCAAAAAGGCCGCCAGCATTGGTTTTGATTGGCCCAGCGCTGAGGATGTATTGCTCAAGGTAGATGAAGAGTTGGCAGAGTTGCGCGCAGCCATTCTTGAAAACGATGCTGCGCATGTGGAAGAAGAACTGGGCGACCTGTTGTTCAGCGTGGCCAACCTTGCCAGAAAATTGAAGTTGAATCCAGAGTTGGCTCTGCGTGCGTGCAACCGCAAATTTCGCAGCCGCTTCCTGCACATGGAACAAAGCCGTGCGTCCGACAGACCGCTGGAATCCTATTCGTCCGCAGAGTTGGAAGCTTTGTGGGTTCAGGCCAAGCGCAGGGAAGCTAGTGTGCGGGAGCGGTAGTTTTTACTGTTGAGGCCGACAGCGTTCCGCAACGCGTTTGCAGCAATGCATCGACGGCCTGCGTGTAACTTCGCACGGGCGCAGCCAGTTTGTAGTTTGTGGCATGCTCCTGCACATGCTCCTGCATGCGATCGATGAGCAAGGCGCGCCCGGTAATGTTGACATCGAGTTTCGTCAGCGTCCAAACGCCGGGCACCACCTCTGCCTGTTGCAGCACAAGCGTGCCACCCTGGTCGATGATGCCCAGAATTCCCCAGCCATAATCCACGGCATGGAAGAGCTTTCCTGAAAAATAAGCAATGCGCTTTTGCCGGGCATCGATCCAAACCTCGCCGCGCATGCTGCGCAACATGCGTGTTTCATAATCGCTGGGCTGATAGCCCGGATGCGGCACAAACATCAGACGCAGCGCGGCTCCGCCCGGGGTCTGCACCATGCCCGCATAGCTGTAATCAAAAGCATCGGGCAATGCGCGCAGAAATTTTTCAAAATGCCGCACATCCTCCAACTCACGACGCTGGCGATGTTTTTGCAGCGCGGGCTGTTCTCGCAAATGAAGCAGGCGCTCTTTCTCCGTCTGCCAATCTGGCCCTGTCAAAGCCTTGCCATCCGTGTTCAGCAAGCAGGCCACATCGCCGTCCTGGGTCTCGTCGATTGTCTGCAACTTATCAAGATGTGCAGTCTGTTTTTGCAAACGATATTGCAGATAAGGTCTTCGCCCATACTCTTGGTCGAGTTCCGTTTGCACCACGCTGCGCAGCAGCCGTTGTGGATGGCTTTGCGCCATCTGGAGCAGGGAACTGGGCACTACTGGCTGCACCTGCGCCCAGCAAGTCGGCGTGGCAAGCAGCCATCCCCAGAGGATCAGTTGGTTCAAAAAGCTCCGCACACTGTTTTTTAGCGGAGTTTGCCAAGAAAAGGCAAATTTTCAGTGGGGAATTCCGGACCTGTGCCAGCGTAACTCTAACTCTGGGGGGTACTTGTCTAGGTTCCGGGCTTCCGTTGTTGCGAATCGAGGAGCATAATGCATGCAAGGATCTAAAGCCGGGTTTTTGCGCGCATTTTGACTGCAAAGGCGGGACGTCTGTGCTAAGCCGTATTTTTCAGCGACCGGAGATGGAAGCTGCATCCGTCAAGAACGCGAGCATTTCCCCACCAACACCTGCGAAGGTTCTGCGCCACTCCAGTGGTTGGAGCATGATTAGTGCGCGACTGCGCAAGCAGGAAGGTCTGTCCATCCTGGACGTAGGCCCCACCTCACACCGCAGCATCAATTACCTGACCGACCTTGGCCACAGCGTCTTTATGTCGGACTTGGTTGAAGAGGCCAGCCGCCCTGAGTGGAGCAGCCCTGGACTGGATCAGACGCCAAACCGGATCCGAATCGGTGATTTTATCGAAAAGCACATGCAATTCGGAACCAGGGTTTTTGATGTCGTGCTTTTGTGGGACACGCTGAATTATCTGCCGGAAAACTTTGTGGCTCCCGTGCTGCGCAGATTGCAGGATTGCTTGGTATCCGATGGTGAAATGCTGGCCTTCTTTCATACGCAACCGCATCGCCGGGGAACCAGCTACTACCGCTATCACCTTCTAGACCAGGAAAACGTTGAGGTGCAGGAGTACGCAGGCCACGCTCTATTACACACCTATCAAGTCCGCGCGATTGAACGCCTGTTCACGGACTTCCGCTCTTGCCGATTCTTTTTAGCCAAGGATAATTTGAGCGAAGTCATTGTTCTGCGCTAACCCACCGTAAAATGTCGTAGTCCATAGGCTACAAACACAATAAAAGCCGCTTGTTGCAGAAATATCTGCAAACAAGCGGCTGGGTATTCCTGCGGCATTTTTTACTTGGAGGATTGTTGCTTGCGACGCTCTGCCCAGCGCTTCTTCATGGCGTCTGCAATGCGTTTGCGGCCTTCCGCACTCAGGCGGCGCTTTTTGCGTGCAACCTTGGGAGCCTTAAATGGATCGGCGGGCGGGCGGCCAACGCGGCCTTTGCGGACAGATCCCGTTCCAGTTAGTAGTGCGCGTGCCTGCTGGAGTCGCTGAATTTCTGCATCAATTTCCTGAATAATCTGGTTTACCTGCACAATCCCTCCTGAGGTGTTGTAGGTTGCGGCGGATGGCCGTATTTAATTTGTAACAAGAAACTACACCGCAAGCTAACCATACATTAAATGAGATAGGATAAGCAAATTAAGCTTAACAAGCTTGCTGAACCTGCGCGCTTTTACTTATAAGGTTGTGTGTTTCTCTTTGTCGTTTG
>JAJZCX010000208.1 GCA_021851625.1 Acidobacteriota bacterium
ACGCAGCAGGGCCATCTCCTGCTTCCCCATCACGTCATCCATCAGATATTTGGTGCTGGCGGGCAACACCAAACCCGCGACACGGTTGATGACCATCAGCACCAAACCCACCGCGAGCAGCACACGACGCGGGCGCACCAGCTTCCAAATCTCTGGCAACACCTTGCGCAGTTCCGTGCGCTTTTTTGTATCGGTCACAGCGCGTCCGCCAGCGGACTCCGACTTGCGCCCGCTGCGCGCTCCATGGTGGCCGCCCACCCATGCTGGCCGGATCGACATCCTACGCCTGCGTGCGCGACTTGCGCGCAGCGATGAAGGAGCGAACGAAGAGCACCGTAAGAACCAGGCACAAAGCGGACATCGCCAGTTCCTCCCACATTGCCAACGGACGCAGAACCGCCTGACCACGCATCAGCTTCAGCACATCGCCCAAAGCACGAACGCCGGGGAACAAAAATCCTAGCAGTGCAATCGTTACGGCAATGTGCATTACAAGCATTCTGCATTTGCTGTCTTCCGTTCCTGCAAAGATTCCGCAAATCCAAAGTGCAACGCCAAAAAATGCCGGAATCAGCGCCGTGGGTGCGTGACTCCCTGTAGCCACAAAAAATCCCACGCCCAAAACAATCAGCGTGGCTGCAAATAAAATCGTTGTCTTCGCCATACAATTTCTCCTTATCTTTTTCGGAAACTCTTCTCTTCAGCATAGCCTTCAGGCACAAGCTGCGCGCAGATGGCCTGCACAATCTCTGGAACATCCTGCGCAATGGATACGCGCAGTGCATCGGCGGGCGGCTCCAAGGCGGCGATCTGGCTGGGCAATAGCGCTGGATTCATATAGTGCCCCTCGCGTTGGCCCAACCGCTGTTCAATCAAATCCGCAGGCCCATCCAGCCAAACGAAACGAATCTTCGCCGCATCCATTCCTTCTGTCAATCGTTCGCGGTACTGCTGCTTCAGCGCTGAACAGGCGAGCACAACATGCTTGCTCATTGCACTCCACGCTCTCATTTGCGTGTGCAACGCATCCAGCCACGGCGCGCGATCGGCATCCGTCAGAGCCACTCCCGCCTGCATCTTGGCGCGATTCTCCGCAGAGTGGAAATCATCCGCATCGGCAAACTCCCAGCCCATGCTCTGCGCCAAAGCGTGGCCCACCGTGGTTTTCCCGCTGCCAGTTACCCCCATCACAATCACAACCATTGCGTGCCCATCCACATCCTGTTTCCATTTTTCCGCATGGTTATTTCTCCGCCTGTAATGCACCCCGCACCACTTGCATTGCCTGCTGCGGCGTCCATTCATTCGTTGGATACCAAGCCAACACCTTGCCATCTTGCCCAATGACGGCGGTGGAGAGCGAATGTTGCAGCGTCTTGTCCGGACCCGGTGTGATGCCCACGCCAAACCACTGCAATAGAGATGCAAGATCCGTCGCTTCCGGTGCAGCAAACTCCCAATGCTTGAATTTTTCCTGCGTGTAGCGCCCCGTGTACGCCTCACCATAACTGCGCAGCACGGTGGGCGTGTCGTACTGCGGATCGAAACTGATGCTCAGCAAGTGCGTCTTGGCGTAGAGCTTCGGCTCTGTCGCCAAGCTTTTATCGATCTCGGCAAAATTGCGACTCATCAACGGGCAGTAATTGGAGAGCGGGCAGCGCGTGTAAATGAACGTGAGCAGCAACACCTTGCCACGATACTCGTGCAGATAAATTCTTCTCCCACTCTGATTCACCAGCGCAAAGTCCGGCACCACATCGCCAGGCTGCGGCGTGTGATACTGCACCGTCGGCTTACGGTTCAACTGCGACTGCCGCAAGATGACAATCTCATCCAGTGTGGCACCAGCGTTGCCCAACACAAGCTGTGCACGAATCGTATCGCCAACATGCAAAGCGCCCGCATCCGCAGGATTTGCCAAAGAGTAGAGCATCGTCATCGGCTCCATTACGCCGGGGATGTTTTCATTCGTCAACTCCACACTGCCGTGAGTTGTATCCACGGAGTCAATCACACCACGCACAATATACGTCTGTGCGGAGGAAGAATTTTGTACACTCGAAGACTGCGAACCTATGGATGCACGCTTGCATCCCGGCAACGCCGCCATCAGCAACAAAAAAAATCCAGCTAGAATTCTTGGCGCACTTCGATGCAACCTCATCGCTTTACTCCCCTGTGCAACAGCCTATCGTAGTGGAAGCGGTATCGAAGCTCGCCGTAAATCTCGCGCGGTGCGTTGTAGTGAAATCCGCCAAAGGTCAGGCTATTGTCCAACAGCACACGATGGTTGGTCACGTTGGTCGCATTCACCGTTGCAGTCAAGCGTTTGCGAAAGGTCTTGCCCAACGCGAGGCTCAGATTCGTATCGTGCGGCAGATACTGTCCGGGATATTGCGCATTTGGGTCGCCATTGTCAAAGCCGGAGCCGTAATACAAACTCACCGAAGCAAAGCTCTGCGACGGGAGTGTCGCGTTCATACCCACGTTCAACGTATTGCGCTGGTCGTGATCGAGCGGCGTGTAGTTGAATCCCGTATCGCACTGCGGCGCGGTGATCGGCACACAAACCAAGCCACCCGTAATTGCGCCTCGCTGCTCAGCCAATTGATTCGAATAGGCCAGGTGTGCCTGCCCCCAATGCCACAGCGTTGGGGAATGGATGGTCAGCTCCCATCCCTGAATCAGCGCACCGTCAATCGAGATCGGAAAGAATATGTTCGACTCGCCAACATTCGAGTGATCTAAATAATTATTGGCACGTGTCTCAAAGTTGTCGGCGTCGATCAGCCATCCGCGCAGCGGAATCTGTACGCCAAACTGATGTTCTTCATCCCGCTCGCCATGCAGCGGCAAGAACGTAGTGTTCGTACTATTGGCATACCCCAGAAGCGGCCCAGAGGCTGTCTCCAACGGCGGCGGCTGATAATAACGCCCGTAAAACGCACGAAAGACCCAGTTGATCTTCGGCACTCTCACGGCAATGCCCACACGCGGGTCGTTTTCTATCTCAGTAAAATTGGCAACAAACTGCGAAGCGCGCAGCCCGGCAATCAGCGTAACCCAGCGGTTCATTTTGTAATTGTCAGAGATGTATTCCTCAGTCAAACCACCTGCATCATTCTGTTGAATTCGAAAATTCTGGTATGCGCCATTGGCAAAGTTTGCGCCAAAGATGTCACTATCATGTTGGCCAAAACTATAGAATCCAGACTGTATAGTGTTGTTCGCAATTTGTGTGGTCAGTGAGGCTTGCAATCCCGCGTAGTTCGACGCGCGATCAGATGTCGTGGCCACTGGGAAATCCTGTGCTCCCGGCACGTAGTCTGCACTGTTGTAGTGGTAGAACGGCGAAAGTTGCATCAAAGTGGCCGCGTTCAACGTATGCACCCAAGAGAATGCGGAGAAGCCATCCACCTCATGTTGTCCATCGCGCAAGCCGCTGGAGTTGTACTGTAAATTTTCGTAATCGTTGGGATTAGGATCGTACGGTATCTGAAAATAATCCGTGCGCAACTGTGAGACCAATCGAAACTGATCTTTGGGCGTGCGATTATAAACCAGAGAAGTAAAGCCACCATATCCATTGGCCGCGTCGTGATATGGCTGCGCGATTGGCGGCATCAAGCCATAGTTCGTGCGGTTACCGTTCGCGCTGGCATAGTAGGCGAAGCGCTCCGTATGGCTGCCAAAATTAATTTGATCATTGGTCTGATCGTAACTGCCCGCACTCACGATCAACTCCGCCTCATTATTACGCTCAAAGCCCGTGCGCGGAGAAACATCAAACACGCCATAGGTGCGGTCGCCCACATCGGCGTTGTAGCTGCCGCGCTGCGTCTCCAGGTAGTCGATGTCCTTGGGATCAATCTGCGGTCCAAGGTTGCTGGCAATGTTGGTGTTGGGAATCTCCACGCCGTCAATCTCCCAGCTCACTTGGTGCCCGCCGCGTACATGCAGCATGTCATGCACCATGTATGCGCCGGGAACA
>JAJZCX010000209.1 GCA_021851625.1 Acidobacteriota bacterium
TTGTTCCACGTAATCTTCACGAAGTTTAATCAAGGATTTCATTCCATCCAGAACAAATATGATGGAGCGATTGCCTATTGTCTGGATCGTCCGGTGCCTGTTGTACTGGCCTTCTCCGCATTCGTTGTCTTCAGCTTTGCGCTGTATCCGTTTTTGGGCGTGGCATTCTTTCCGCGAACGGATCCAGGCCAGTTCGTCATTCAGTTCAAATCTCCTCCGGGAACACGCATTGAGTTGACGGACCAGATTGCAGCCAAGATCGAGCAGGTGGTGCGCGAAGAGGTGCGTCCGCACGACCTGAACATGATCGTCTCCAACATCGGCGTCTATCCCGATCTCTCCGCCATCTACACCACGAACACCGCCATGGACAATGGTGTGGTGCAGGTGAGCTTAAAAGAGGATCACAAGATCGGCAGCTACGCCTACATGGCGCGCGTGCGCAAACGTTTGCGGCAAGAGGTGCCAGAGGTGCAAGCCTTCTTAATGGCCGGTGGCTTGGTGGACTCGATCGTCAACCAAGGCAAGCCTGCTCCCTTTGACATCCGCGTCAGTACGATGAGCTTTAAGGACGGCGACAAGATTGCGCAAGAGATCGCGCGCCGCGTTCGCCGCTTGAATGACGTCAATGATGTTTTGATTCCGCAGGATATTGATTACCCCGGCCTGCAATTGAACGTGGATCGCCAGCGTGCGGCCATTTTGGGCCTGTCCGAAAAGGACGTGGTGGATAGCGTCATCACGGCGTTGACCTCCAACGGACAGATTGCGCCTTCCTACTGGATTGATCCGAACAGCGGTAACAACTACATGCTGACGGTGCAGTATTACGACAGTCAGATTCAAACACTGAAGGACTTCAAGGAGATTCCATTACGGTCGAAAACACCCCCAGAAGCTCCTTCGGTGAATAAAAACGCCGATCCTGACAATGGCACCAAGGGCATTCCGCATGACAACGTAACGCCGCTCGAAGACGTTGCCGATGTGAAATACATCAACACTCCCACGGTGGTGGATCACTACCAGTTGCGCCGCGTCTTCGATGTTTATGTGATGCCGACAACGGAGGACTTGGGCAAACTCGGCAAGCAGATCAATGAAATCGTCGCCGATGTGCATCCACCACACGGCACACTGGTTAGCATTGGCGGTGCGATCAATGACATGAATCTATCTTTCCGCAGCTTTGCGGTGGGTCTGGTTCTCTCTGTCATCTTGGTTTATCTGGTGCTGATGGCGCAGTTTGCTTCGTTCTCCGATCCATTTGTGATTCTGTTGGCCGTACCGCCTGGGTTGTCGGGCGTGCTGCTCTTTTTGCTCATCACTGGCACCAGCTTGAACATTATGTCTCTGATGGGCGTCATCATGATGACGGGCATCGTGGTCTCCGACAGCATTTTGATCGTCGAATTTGTCGGCGCATTGCGCAATGAAGGCAAGCCGCTCAAAATCGCGCTTGCCGAGGCATGTAAAGTGCGTCTGCGCCCGATTATGATGACAACCCTGGCCACGGCACTCGGCCTGATCCCCATGGCGCTCGGCGTTGAAGCAGGCAGCGAACAATATGCACCGCTGGCCCGCGCCATTCTTGGCGGATTGACTGTATCTGGCATCGTCACCGTCTTCCTGGTGCCGACGGCCTACTTCCTGGTTCACCGCAATCACGAAGACATCAACGTGATGCACGATCAGCAGCATCCTGACTTGGAGGCGCGTGCGTAATGAAGACTCTACTCACTCTAACGACGGCCAGTTCCCTGCTCCTGGGCACGGTTTGGGCGCAGCCTGCCAGCGCCCCTGCGCAAACGCCCAAACTGGCCGATGCTCCCTCCACGGTTTTGCTGGCAAAGAATTTGCAGCAAGATGAAACCGTCCATCCCGCATCCGCAGCTAGTGCGGATGCTACTGTCTCTGCGCCCGTAGCGAATGGCCAGCCTATTCCGTTGACGCGCGCAGAGGCCGAGCAACTCGCCATCAAGAACAATCCACACATTCACGCCAGCAAGCTGGTCGCGCTGGCCGAGCATCAGGCATATCGCGCAACCCGCTCGCAATATCTGCCGCAATTGTACGGGGGCATGGTTGCAGTCAAGGCCGATGACGGCGGACGCTTTTCCGTGGACGGCCTGCGCACCACGCGCCTGCTGACCCATGCCGGTGGCGGCGTGGAAATGCGCCAACTACTCACCGATTTCGGCCATACCTCCAATTTGATCGCTGCGTCCAAGCTCTATGAGAAGGCGCAGAACTCCACCGCGATGGCCACACAGTTGGATATTCTGCTGGTCACCGATCAGGTCTTCTACCAAACACTGGAGTCCGCAGCCGTGGTCAGGACAGCGCAGCAGACTGTGGATACGCGTCAAAAAATGGACACGTTGGTTTCTGAACTCACCAAAAACAAATTGCGCTCAGACATCGACCTTGCCTTCGCCGATCAGGATTTGGCGCGAGCCAAGCTACTTCTGCTTGACGCACAAAATCAATACCTGAAGAATCTGGATGCACTCTCGGCTGTGCTCGGCTATGACCATCCCCAGAACTATCAACTGGCCGATGACAGCGCAGCTCCGCCGTTGCCGCCACCGGATGTGGACGCACTGGTCAAACTTGCACTGCAACAACGGCCCGACCTGATCGCGCTGAACTATACGCAAAAGGCAGCGCACAAATTCAGCCGTGCGGAGCATGAGCAGCTTCTACCGACGATCAGCACCGATGGTGTCGTTGGTGGAACACCCGTTCGTGACGACCGATATTTCAACAGCAACTGGTTTGGGGCCATCGGGGTTAACCTCAACGTTCCGCTCTTTAATGGATTTCTGTACACGGCACAGGCCTCCGAAGCATCTCAGCGCGCCAAGGCCGCCCAGGAAAATCTGCGGGACCTGCGCGACAATATCGTGCGCAACGTCAACGATGCCTGGCTTGAAACAAACACATCCTATGAAAAGATCGATGTCACAGAAAAACTGCTGACGGCGGCGAATCTGGGACTCGACTTGGCGCAGGCACGCTACAAGCTCGGCTTAAGCTCCATCGTCGAACTCAGCCAGTCGCAGCTACAGCAGACACAAGCAGCAATTGAAAACATCAACGCCCGCTATGCGTATGAGCTGTCCCTCGCCGCGTTGAACTACCAAATTGGCAACATGCCATAGGCTGCACAACTTCACAACCCAACGCTGAGGAATTTGCGAAAATCCGCAGATTCCTCAGCATTCTCCACATCCATACGGGCCATTCACACTGCATTCACACCCCATTCATCCAATTTTCATTGGATTCACAATCCATTCACACTCTGTTTCCCGTTTATTCATAGAAAGAATTCAAACTAGATAACGGTGGACTGTGCGCTGCTGCTCTGGCAGCGCCTGTTCCCGAAAAAGACAAGTGTGAGGCCGAATGATTTCTCGACGTAATTCGCTCCAGATCCTGCTTCTGGCCTGCTGCGTTGCTGCCGTTCCTGTTGTTGGTTCCAGCGCATGGGCGCAGACCAGCAATAAGGCCGCAACCAAAAAGGCAGCCACGAAGACGAGCATCGAATCCCAAATCGAACAGATGCGTCAGCAATTCCAAACCCAGATCGACGAGCTACAGCGGCAGATCCGAGAGCGCGACATGCAGTTGCAGCAAGCGCAAGGTGCAGCGGCTCAGGCCCAGCAGAGTGCCTCACAGGCGCAGGCACAGGCGGCGCAAGCCGCTCAGGCCGCATCCCAGGCCAGCGCACAAAGCTCCTCAGTATCCACGCTGAAGCGGGACATGCAGAACCTCAAGACCGATGCGGCACAAATGAAAACGGACATCACCTCCGTCCGGCAAAACGACGCAGGGATGCGCGAGAATTATGCGAATCCCATCGCGATGAAATACAAGGATATCTACATTACGCCGGGAGGCTTCCTGGCGGCTGAAACCGTGGATCGTCAGCGGGCAACCGGTGGCGGTCTGAATACGGCGTTTGGGGCAATTCC
>JAJZCX010000210.1 GCA_021851625.1 Acidobacteriota bacterium
CGGCAGTGCTAATGGGATGGGCGGTATCGACACCCCAGGAAAACTTAGTTCCTCCAATACCTCCAATACCGGCAACGTAGATTACACGCACGTCTTCAATCGCTCGCTGACAAATGAACTATTTGCCTCAATTTCCTACGTGGCCAATTACTTCTCAGCAGACGACGAAGCCGCATTGGAGAGTGCCACCATTGGCTATCCATATCACGGCATCTATCCAACTGCCAGCAAGCAATATCCGCAGTTGGATGATTATGGCTACCACGGACTTCCGCTGGGCTTGTTTCCTGATTTTTCCAATGGACGGTACAAGTCTAGAAAGTTTCTCCCAAATGGCGGCGACAACTTGACTTGGACTCTCGGTGCGCACACGCTGAAGTTTGGAACTTATGTTGAAAGAATCATTGCGAATCAGACAGACCTGAACGCAATCACCAACGGTCAAATTCAACAATACTATTTGGGAACAACTATAACTGACAAGACTGGAACCCATAGTGTTCCGCAATGTATTGGTTCTGGCTGCGGCGGAAACTATTTGGCTGACTTCATGCTGGGTGACATCGATAGCTTCTATCAAGAGAGCTTTAATCCCAACACGGATCTTTACTACTGGAATACAGACTTCTTCGGCACAGACACTTGGCAGGTGAACAAACGTCTGACTTTAGATTACGGTCTGCGAGTGGAACACTACGGCCCGTGGACGGACTCACATAGCCTGGGCATAGCAGTGTTTGAACCATCCTTATATGCAGCAAATCAAGCACAAGCGTTTTCAGATTGCACCACCACGATCTATCCGTGGGGGGCGGCAGCCACCTATATCCAGCCCAAGGATTGTTCTGATCTCCCCGGAATTACTTGGCACGCCAAAAACTCCAGTATTCCAAAATCGGGTGCAGCTTCCACGCTGGCCTTCCTGTCTCCGCGTCTGGGCCTTGCCTACGACGTGTTCGGTAACGGCAAGACGGTGCTGCGCGGAGGCTGGGGCGCATACCGATCGCATGATTCTTGGAATGACTTTTCTCCGGCTGCCGCAACGGCACAAGGGGTCATCCTTTCTGAGGTAGGCGGTTCGGGAATAACGCTTGCTGGTGTCGATGCTGCAGGCGGCGCTGGCAATAGCTCTACACTTGGCGGAGTCTATAGTGCATTAGACCCCACAGATAGCGAGCAGCCAGTTACCTACAACTACAGCTTTACCATTGCGCAAAACTTTCCTAGGAACGCACAACTTCAAGTGGCTTATGTTGGGAATCAAAGCTCGCACCTGCTGACCGACAATATGTCCACTACTATTGATACGGGAAACATTCAAAATGTTAACGCTGTCAAGATTGGCGGCATGTTCCAACCGGATCCCAACCAATTCGATGGCCCATCTTATAACCAAGTATTGGTGCCAGATTCCACGTCATTGCAGCAGCAGGACGACTTCCGCCCCTATCCGTTTTATGGGCCGCTACTTGTTCCAAGACACATAGCCTATGCCAACTATAATGGCCTGCAGGCCAGCTTTACGAAACAGCGTGGTGCTCTTGTGTATGGATTGAACTACACATGGAGCAAGGCGCTCGGCATCAGGGGTGCCTACAACAATGGCTGGTCCATCGATCCAACAAACCTACGCGCCAACTACGGTCCACTTGTCTTTGACCGTTCTGATGTGATCGCTGCAACCTATTCTTACTCCCAAGGTGCAGCGCACGTGGAAAACAAATGGTTGCGCATCGCTCTAAGTAACTGGATGATCAGTGGCATCACCAACTGGCAGAGCGGCCCCAACTTGCAGGCGGCCTACAGCCCAGACTTCAATCTACAAGGAATTATTGGTGGTCAAGGCGGAACCAATACACCCACCGTTAACGTGGGTAGCCTCACCATGTTGGGTACTCCCGATGTGGTCTTGCAACCCAAGCTGACCTGTAACCCAACCCACGGCTTGCAGCATCGTCAATTCGTCAATGGAAACTGCTTTGCTTTGGAGCCGTACGGGGTCAACGGACCTTCCAATTTCCCCTACGTCCACGGCCCGGCATACTTCAATTCGGATTTAACGCTGCAACGCCAGGTGCAATTGACCGCAACGCAGAATTTGCAGTTCCGCGTTGCAGCCTTTAACTTCCTTAACCACCCGCTGGTCAGCTTCACTGCCCGCTTCCCGAATGAGGTCAACCTCTTCCTGAATGGTCCCAGCGCTGCCAGCACTTCACTTGGCTCCTCGACCACGAATTGCTCGCAAGATGGCTCCAATTGTTTCGGCTATGCCGGATACAAAGAAGGTCGTCGCGTGGTGGAGATGTCCGTGAAATATAACTATTAAGTTGCAATAACACAACTTGTTCCATTGCATTTTAAGTAAATCTCCCAATAGAAAAAGCGCCGCTTCGGCGGCGCTTTTTCGTTGGGCTACATCCGGCCTGCTTTGTGGGTAGGGTGTGTCGAAAAAATGCAGAGTTCGGAATACTGCGACCTTGTCTGGTGGGCGAGGCGGGAATCGAACCCACAACCCCCGGCTTAGAAGGCCGGTGCTCTATCCGATTGAGCTACTCGCCCGTTGTTGGCCGGGCCATGGATATATTGTATGCGCTGGTGTGGGCTGTACGCTCCGTGCACAGCAGAGGGATGAGTCGTCGCAGCGCCCGCGCCCATGCGGCTGCCGCTAGCTCCTCCTTCGATCCATAGCCCCAAACGTAGAGCGTAGTGGCAAATCCATCACGCCACTCTGCTGCTTCGGTGTCGGCAAGTGGAAAGTCCAGCGCAGCGCTGAGCCAGGCCCGGCGCACGACCCACTCGCACCGCGCCTGCTCGCAGGGAAGTGCACGCGCTGCGGCGCACCACTGGCGCGCGATCTGCTCCATCTGGGCAAAGTTCGAAAACTCTGCGTCTGCCGTCGGCAATAAATCCACATAGCAGGCTTGGGCAAAGGCAAAGCGCGCATCATCCTCTGCGTCGAAGAGCGCAGCCGGATAGCTCCACACATCGCACTTGGCTGTAAGGATTGGCCCGGACGGTTGGTTCCACGCGCGCAGCGCCTCCGCCAATGCAGCGTGCTGCCGAGCCTCTGGAATTTTCTCCAGTCCCTCCGGTGTGGCGCGCAGATGGACAAATGCCAGGCTGCCATCGGCGTTGCTCCACGGCACAGCGATGGTGGGATCCTCCGCGCCGCACTCCACCGACCAATCCGCGTCCATCATCGAGGTCCCGCTGGCGCACTCTGCGTGCCTTGCGCCGCTGACAGCACCCAGTGCAGATAGCGCGCAATGGTTTGCTCAGCCCAGTAGCCGTCGTCTTCACCCTCCGGTTGCGCCAAAAATGCGCAGTGCCCGCCATGTTCCGTTTCGACGAGTGCAATCGCCGGGTTGGACAGAATCTTTGCGCGTGTCTCTGGCAGCAGACGAATGAAGGGATCGTCGAGCGAATTCAGCAGCAGCGTAGGCACGGCGATGCGATCGATCACGCGCGCAGCGGCTACGCGGTAGTGGTAATCGTCCGCATTGGCAAAGCCGCAATTCGGAGAAACGATGTACTCATCAAAGCTACGAATGCTGGTCACCTGCTGGCTGGATTCAGCAGGGAAGTGTTCCGGGAACAGCTTGGCTTTTCTGCGGTAGAGTCGCAGCATGTTCAGCAAAAAATTCCATTCGTAGAGCCGGTTGCGCAGCGCGTGCAGTGCATCGGCGCTAGCGGAGAGATCAATCAGCGGCGAGACTCCGACCACGGCGCGCAGCCACGGCGGAGGCTGCGCTCCCCACTCGCCCGCGCATTTCAGCACCATGTTGCCGCCCATCGAATAACCCACAAAGGCCACCGATTGCAGTCGCTCGCGCTCCACAAAATGCTCTGCCACCGCGGCCACATCGCCCGACAGGCCGGAGTGATAGAGCGTGGGAGAAATCGCCTCTGTGCCGCCGCAGTTGCGCATGTTCATGCGAATTAC
>JAJZCX010000211.1 GCA_021851625.1 Acidobacteriota bacterium
CCGTTAAATAACGGCTGGCATTCACGCAATAAAGACCTACGTCATACAGCGGCCCGCCGCCGGCAAGTTTTTTATTCAGCCGCCAATCGCCGGGCTTGATATTGAAACCAAAAGCACAGTCCAGCTCCAGCATCTTTCCCACGTAGCCTTGGCGCAGTTTTTCGATCACGTTCAGCGTGTTCGGCTCAAACTGCATCCGATAAGCAATCATCAATTTCCGATCGGCCTTGCGGCAGGCCGCGATCATCTGCTCACATTCAGCCACGGTATTGGCCATAGGCTTTTCGCATAGCACGTGTTTGCCCGCCTGCGCCGCGCGAATCGTGTACTCGGCATGCATGCCATTAGGTAGAGCAATGTAAACGGCGTCAATCTCAGGATTGTGTGCGATCTGATCGTAATTTTCGTAGTTGTAAATCGCCTTGTGATCGATGCCGTACTGGTCGGCCACGCGCTCCGCTTTATCTCGATGTCCGCTCACCAAGGCCACCAGCTTGGAGTGTTCAGAAATCTGCACCCCGGGCATAAACTCATTCAGTGAGATGCGCCCCAGGCCCACGATGCAGTAGCCAATCTTCTTTGCATCAGTCGATGTTTGTGCTGTTGCCGCAGCTTGCGCTGGCTGCTCCGCAGGCATGCTTGTCGCCGCTTCGCCAAATGAGCGACTCCCCACGCTCAGCATGGCTGCCGTAGCAGCAGTGGTGCTGCTCAGTTGTTTTAGAAAGTCGCGGCGGGAACTGCTCATGATTCACCTGCTGTGGATCCGGCAAGGATCCTCGTATATTTTGTTCGAAAACACTATATAGGATGCGCAA
This sequence comes from Acidobacteriota bacterium, assembly GCA_021851625.1. Lineage (GTDB taxonomy): Bacteria > Acidobacteriota > Terriglobia > Terriglobales > Acidobacteriaceae > JAJZCX01. The sequence continues at coordinate 816 of JAJZCX010000211.1, forward strand.
ACAGAAGGGAAAGCGCATTCATCACAAAAATCGCAGCGGAGGAACTTCCGGCAAAATCTTCATCTCGGCTGCATACCGATAGAAACACTCCAGTCCCGCCCGGCAAGCATCATCAAAAATATAGTGAATATTCTCCCGCAGATACGCTCGAATCGTTGTTGCAGCAATTGCTGGCGGACCAGCCAGGCGCGGTGTCCACTCGGCAACTATCTCTTCCAAATGCTGCAATCCATGATCGCGCGAACGCAAAAAATCCTCAACAACATCACTCGCTGCATGGCCCGATGCCGCTATCGCCTCTGGCCGCACCGCCCAAAACGCAGAGACCCACGGCAAACCCGTATGCACACGCCACTCACGCGCTAGATCTATGCACCGCACGCTTTCGCCCCCGCCTGCATGGCTCGCCTCACTCTCCTCGATCATCCGCAACGCTGGGTCACCGATCAACACGGCCGCATCGCAATCACGCAGCAACGCCGCAGCGTCCACTGCACACGTCGGATCAGAATTTTTCGGCATTGCACGCAGGAAAAACTCCGGCGCTACACCATGAAAACGCCGCAGAAGAATCTGCGCGTACGTATTCGAACTGCGCGAGGCCGGGTCCATCGCCACGCGACGCATAGCGTTCACTTCCAGCCCAGTTCGCATCACCAACAGAATCGAACGCACTGCATCCAACGAAGCAATTACACAACCAGGCAGTATCGCCAAGCCGGGCATGGTCGCATACGCCGTTGCTGGAATCAGCCCAATGTCAGCACTGCCTGCATTCAATGCCTCGGCACATTGCGCAGGCAGCGTGGCGTGGATCGCATAGCGCTCCGCCAGCCGTGTATCTTCGGGGGCGTGCTCAAAGTCCCACATCAGTGGAGCCGGGTTCAGATATTGAATCGCTGCAATGCGCAGCTTGCGGGCTGAAGACGTTTGCACACGCTAGTGTATCAATCGCACGCCCGACTACAGGCATCAGCAGTTCACTTGGCCCGGGGATGTGTGCGGTCGTACACCGCAGTCACCTGGCTGGTGGTCAAGTGTGTGTATCGCTGCGTGGTGGATAGCCGCGCGTGCCCCAACATCTCTTGAATCGCGCGCAAGTCCGCGCCTTCCTCCAGCAGATGCGTGCCAAATGCGTGGCGCAGCGTGTGTGGATGTACCTCCGCAGACAATCCGCGCTGAATAGCCATGCGCTTCACGATGCGCCCCACACTGCGCGTCGTCAAACGTCCATCCCCGCGCAATCGCGCATTCAACAACAAGGCTGGCTGCTGCCTGCCGGCTGCGGATAATTTTTCCTGCCGCGATGGCAGATATGCGCGCACGACCGCCGCCGCCGCATCTCCCAGCGGAACGTAGCGCTGCTTGCGCCCTTTGCCGCGAATCAACAAGCATTCATTCGCCCACTGCACATCCTCTAGATTCAGCCCCACCAACTCCGCATTGCGAATTCCACAGCCGTATAGCAATTCCAAAATCACCGCATCCCGCTCTGGCCATGCGGTCTCCTGCTCTTCTTGCTTGGGGTCCGCATCCAGCACCTGCTGCATCTGTTCAATTCCCGGCACACGCGGCAAATGCTGCGGCAACTTCGGCGTGGCCACCAACCGCGCCGGATTCAACTGCACATGCCCCTGCCGCGCCAGCCACCGATACCACGATCGAATCGCAGCCAGCGCTCGCGCCACAGAGGACTTCGTCAATCCGTTGCCGTATAGCTCCCCCAAATACGCTCGAATCAACGTATGCTCCACCTGCGCCGGAGTCGCGTCTGTACCCAACTGCGCAGCGACATATCCAGAAAAATTCTTTAACTCCCGCGCATAGGCGCGCAGCGTATGTTCCGACGATCCCCGCTCCGTACTCATCACCGCCAAGTATTCATCCACGCGCGCATCCAACACCGCTGCACGCACCGGCTGTTTCTCTGCAACGGATTTTCCCTGTGCGCTCACGGTCGCGGCTCCACAGCCTGCCCCGTCCGCTGCTGGCTGCGCGGATGATGCTCTCGATGCACTGCCTTCAATCTTCCCAGCGCCAAATGCGTGTACACCTGCGTGGTGGCAATATCCGCATGGCCCAGCAACGTCTGCACTGTGCGCAGATCAGCGCCATGCTCCACCATGTGCGTGGCGCAACTGTGGCGCAACATGTGCGGACTGGCCTGCGCATTGCTGCGCTTCACCAACTGCCAAACACTTTGCCGCGTCAGCGCTGTGCCACGCGCAGAAAGAAAAATCTCCGGCGCGCGCCGCTTGCGTTGTAGCTCTGCCCTGCCCAGTCGTAGATATTTCTCCACCGCCTCCACTGCGGCACGGCCCAACGGAACCACGCGCTCCTTATCCCCTTTGCCGCGCACAAGAATCTGCCCTTGCTCCAGCGAAAGATCCTCCACGCGCAGGCCCACCAATTCCGAAACGCGTATCCCTCCGCCATACAACAACTCCAGCATGGCCGCATCGCGCAGCGCTGCCCCACCCGCTTCGGGATGCCGCGCTGCTTGATTCGCCTGCTCCAACATCGCCGTCACCTCTGACTCCGCCAGAGACTTGGGCAAAACCTTCCACCCCGACGGCGATTCCAAATTCTCCGTGGGGTCGTGCGCTATCGTCTTGTCCAGCAGCAGCCAGCGATAAAACCCACGCAGGCAGGAGAGCTTGCGCGCCCGCGAACGCATCTCCACCTGATGCGCCTGCAAATGCTGCAAAAATCCCGCCAAGTCTGTCTGTTGTGCCCGCAGAAGATTGCCGCCCTTCTGCTCAAGAAACTCCGCCAACTGCAACAAGTCGCGCTCGTAGGCCTCGCAGGTCAGTGGGCGCAGACCTTTCTCCACGCGCAGATATGTCAAGTAGTCGCGGATCGCTTCTGGATTGTTCACAATCGGACTGGAGGCTCCAGACACGTGCAAATCCCTCTGCCTGCATTATGCGTGAGATTGCGCACCGGGAACAGTCCGATTTTTAGCTGCTGCTGCTTCCTTTCCACCTCTGCTTACTTTCCATGTAAAAATTCTGCAAATATCCGCCCTCGCCCTGCATTTGCGGCACAATAGAGAGAGGGCCTTTGCCCGCAACATCGCTTTGGATTGGGGTTGCATCCATCTTGCAAAATAC
>JAJZCX010000212.1 GCA_021851625.1 Acidobacteriota bacterium
CGTGTTGGGTCACAGTGGGCGCGCAGGCGCAGGGCATGATGCCCGGCGGCGGGCCAATGCATGGTGGGATGGGAATGCCCGGCATGGGCAGTGTGCGCGGCACGGTGACCGCCGTGCAGGCCAACACCATCACGATTCAGACGGAAGAGGGCGCAACCTACACCGTGCAGTGCAGCGATACCACGCACATCCTGCAAAAACGGCAGCCCATTAAAATTTCGGACGTGCACGTGGGCGATATGGTGATGGCTGGCGGCGCTCTGGATGACAGTACCCACACGTTGCACGCAATGTTTGTGGGCGATATGGACGCGGCCACGGTGCAGAAGATGCGCGCCGATCTGGGCAAGACTTGGATTGCGGGCAAGGTCACGAAGATTGACATGAACACTCTGCAAGTGACCATTGACCGCATCGATCACACTACACAGACGATCACCGTCAACGATTCCACCTCTTTCCGCAAGTACCACCAGAGCGTGACGTTGCACGATGTACACGTCGGCGATTTTGTGCGCGGCAAAGGCAGCGTGCAAGGTGGCATATTTATTCCGACAAAGTTGAACATCGTGGATACGCAGCGCATGGGCCGCTGGATGCATGGCATGCAGGCCGCGCCGCCGTCGGCAGCGCCTGCAACAGCGCCACAAAGCGCACCCGTTATGGCTCCGAATCCGCAGCCATAACGGGTGCGATGGGGTTCGTGCCGCACAACTGAACTGAAATTGGATCAACAAAATTCTTAAGGAATCGAATGCACGCCGTTCGCGCCATCGCTGCCCTTGTTGTGTCTGGATGCGCCAGTCTGGTTTGGGCCCAGTCAGCCACGCCGCCATCTTCCGCTGGAGCGCAGGCCACACCTCCCCTGATGAATGCACCGTTGCCTGCTGCGGGAGGCGTGTTGCACGGCTTGGTGAAGGCGGGCAACACGCCGCTGCCCGGCGTTACGGTGACGGCAGAGAACACCCTGACCGGCGCAGCCTACTCTACGGTGACCAATCTGCGCGGCGAGTACGCGATGCGCATCGCGCACAATGGTCGCTACGTTGTGCGCGCGGAGTTGGCCGGCTTCGCGCCCGCTACAGCGGAGGTGCTATTGAACCCTCTGCACACACAGCAGCCAACCGCGCTGAGCATGACATTGGCCTCACGCGCCAGCCAGACGAATGCGGGCAGTGGCGCGGTGCAACAGGCGAGCGGAATGAATTTGCAAGCGCTGCGCAACTTGGCGCAGACATCCGGTGCAGGCACAGGCGGATTGCAGTTGAGCGATCCCGGCCAGAACACAGACATTGCTACGGAGTCTGTGGCCGTGAATGGACAGATGGGCACGGTGAATCCCTTTGCCAGCATCGATCAGAACCAGTTGCAGCAGCGCATGGAAGACATGCAGGCGCAACGCTCGCTCTCCCAAGTTCCTGGCCAGCGCAGGGGAGGCTACCAATATCATGGTCCGCCCGGCGGCATGTTTCGACACTTCAACCCCACGCAGCCACACGGCTCGGTCTATTATTCCGGCGGCAACTCTGCGCTCGATGCGCTGCCGTTTTCCGTGACAGGCGCACCCGTGGTGCAACCGGCCTACAACACCAACAATGCTGGCTTTGTCTTTGTGGGTCCGCCGCAGATTCCCGGCCTGCTCAAGCCCAGCACGGCCAACTTTCTGTTTCTCGGTTTGTTCATTACGCGCAACTCCAGCCCGTTTAATGAATATGCCACCGTGCCCACGCTGGCCGAGCGCGGCGGAGATTTTTCGCAATTCACCGGCACGGGCACCAGCGTGGTTCCCATCTACGATCCAACCACGGGGCTGCAATTTGCCAACAATAAAATTCCCACCGCGCAGATCAGCACGCAGGCGCAGGCGCTGTTGCAATACATTCCTCTGCCCAACCAATCGGGTGCACAGCAGAACTTTCAGTATTTAACGACTGCGCAAACCAACTCTACGCGCGTGGGGATGCGCTTTGCGCACAACTTCGGCTCCGGTGGTGGAGGCGCAGCGCTGCCACCCTTTCTGCGGAATCTGATGGGGCAGGCCAATCACGGCCTGACGCAGAACATCAATGCGAATTTTAATTTCAGCCACGCAGCCAGCGATCTGCTCAACGTTTTTCCGCAACTCGGCGGAGCCAATCAGACCTATCAGTACTCGCTGAACCTGGGTTACGTGCTCGGCTACAACCGCTGGACCTTCCGCACGCGCGCCAACTACAACCGCAGCAACGTACAGGTGGACAACTTCTTTACCGGACACACGAACGTTGCGGCCAACGCGGACATTCAAGGGCTGGGGACGAACACATTCAACTACGGCGTACCCAATGAGGTCTTCTCACAGTTCAATGGCGTCAATGAACAAGCGCCCAGCTATCGACTCAACCAAACGATCTCTGGCTCGGAGACGGCTTCTTGGACGGGCCATCAGCACAACGTGCGCTTTGGCGGTGATTATCGACGGCTGTATCTCAACGTGGAGGGCGGCACCAACTCCACCGGCAGCTTTTACTTCACGGGCTTTGCCACACGCCAGCCGGGAGCCACCTCCACGCCCGGCCAACAGGCTTCTGGCGCAGACTTCGCCGATTTTCTGCTGGGCCTGCCGCAGGAGGCAACCGTGCAGCAGGGCAGCAGCACGTTCTATCTGCACGCAAATAGCTGGGACACATTTGTGCAGGATGACTGGCACGTGTTGCCGCGGTTCAGCCTCAACGCGGGCCTGCGTTATGAGTACTTCTCGCCGTACAGCGAAAAATATAATCGGCTGGCGAATTTGGACTTCAACACAAGCCTGAGTCAGCTATCCGTCGTGTTGCCGAATGGCGTTGGCCCTGTGAATGGAAAATATCCGCGTTCGTTGGTCTACCCTGATCGCAAAGATTTTGCTCCGCGCGTTGGCCTGGCGTGGCGTCCCTTTGGCACTACCGTGGTACGCAGCGGCTATGGCATCAACTACAACAGCGGACAGTATGGGCGCTTCATTCAAAACCTGGCGTACCAGCCGCCGTTCGCCACATCGCTGACGAATATTCTCGCTGCACAAAGTGCGCCCTCGCTCACGCTGGCCACCGCCCTAACCAGCGCGACCACGCCGAGCGGCATCACCAACAACTTCGCGGTAAACCCACATTATTTGTTGGGCTATGTACAGGTTTGGAATCTGGATATTCAAAACACATTGCCGGAAAACATTGTGCTGAACGTGGGCTACAACGGCGCGAAGGGTTCGCATCTCGATCTGGTCGATGCGCCGAACCGTCAGTTAACCGGCCTACTGAATCCAGCGTTTCCCTCCTTTGATTATGAGGACTCTATTGCCGCGTCGAGCTTCAACGCATTGGTGGTACGCCTGCGCAAGCGGTTGCAAAATGGAGTTTCCCTCGGAGCAACATACACCTACTCGCACTCCATCGACGACGCTTCCTCGATCGGCGGCTCGAACTCCGTGGTCGCGCAGAATCAACAAGACATCCGCGCAGAAGAGGGCAACTCCGCCTTCGACATTCGGCATCAGGTCACCGGCGATTGGCTCTTTGAGTTGCCCTTTGGCCCGGATGCGCACTGGCTGACGAGTGGCAACTGGCTCTCGCATTCCTTCAGCAACTGGTCGGTCTCTGGAACTTTTACCTTCGCTACGGGCGTGCCGCTCTCACCGAATTACAGTGCCACCAGCGCCGATGTCGCTCGCGGCTCTGCGGGCAGCCAGCGCCCGAACCGCATACCGGGAGCATCGTTGATGGCTGGCGGCGGCTCGTTGCAGCGCTGGTTTAATCTGGCTGCATTCACGCCGCCGGTGAATCCAACGACCGGCGCGCCAGAGTATGGCAACGCCTCGCGCAACTCCATCCCCGGCCCCGGAACCGTGCAGGTAAACATGTCGCTGGCCAAGACGCTGCACATGGGGGATCGGC
>JAJZCX010000213.1 GCA_021851625.1 Acidobacteriota bacterium
CGTAAAGCGCCCCCGCTTCGCGCACCAGATTGTTGAAGGCCGCAAGCGTTTCCGGGCGCAGATCGAGATCCTCTGGCCCGTCGGCGGCCACATCCAGAAAATGTTTCGGCGTTACGTCTGGTGCCAGCGGAATTTCTTTGAAGTAGCGTCCGCTCAACACCGGCGAGTCAATTAATTGCTCTAATGAGACGGTGGCAAAGTGCGTGGTGGCACCGTCGTGGCCGGTCGTGGTGAGCGCTGTGCCATACTGCCAGCCGTCGGGCAGCGTCAGAGAAGCGGTAACGGGAATCTCCGCTGCTATTTTTCCCTGCGGGTAGAGCAGGACTTCATTCCAACTAATCATGGCCAGGTTCTCGCTGGTGGAAGCGCCCGCAGAGAAGCCCGTGGCCGCCGCCGTGGCCAGAAAATCATCTTGTACGTTGAGCGTGGTCACGCCCGCAGGCACATGCACGCGCAGAGCAAACATGTTCAGGCTGTCGCGTACCCAAGGCAGACGTTGACCGTTGGCCTCAATTACGATGCCAGCTAGATTGTCGATCGGTCCGCTTGGCTCATGCTCGCCGGGAATCCACTTGGGATAGAGCAGCGTCACATCGCCCGGCTGCACGGGGATGGTCAGGCGCGCGTGCAGCATCTTGCGCGGCGCATCGGTTGCATCCACCGTTATGGTGATGGGAGTGGTGGCCGCAGGTGTGGCAATATTGGCTCCCGCAGAATTTGCCACTGTTGGGGAGGGATGGGAGGCCTGTGCCAGCAGGGTTGCGCTGGCTAAAGTGCACAACACATATAAGGGGAGTAGAGATTTTTGTCGCATAGTTCTCCGCCGATCTGGTACCGATTCTTGACGAGTTGGAACGACAGACCAGTGTAATGCAGGTGGGATGAAGCGCATGCGTGTTTGTTACGCTGCGTGCGAAAACGGAGCGATCTTTGCGCGGCGCTTCCGCGCGGCTTGGTACAGGTCGTAGTCCAGTTGCAAGCCGGACCAAAAGCCGGGATGCGTGCCCAGCGCTTCAGAGAGACGCAGGCCCATGTCGGCGGATATGCCGGACTTGCCGTTCAAGATGCGCGACAGAGTTGTGCGTGAAACGCGCAGTCGTGCGGCGGTTTCGCCGACCTCCATCGTGCCCAGATACTCGCGCAAAACTTTTCCCGGATGTGGCGGATTGTGCATGAGCATAGCGTCCTCCTAATGATAGTCGCAATAATCCACGAGAACCACGTTCTCGCCCTCAAAAGTAAAGAGCAATCGCCAGTTCCCATTTACTTTGATGGACCAGTGTCCTTGCATGGTTCCTTGGAGCGGATGCAAGTCCCACCCCGGTGCAATCATGTCTTTCGATGACTTGGCTCGATTGAGTGCAAACAACTGCAACGCCAGTTTATCTGCGTGCTTTGGCTGGATTCCAGCCTTGCTGCCCGAACGGTAGAACCGCGCCAAGCCACTGTGTCGAAAGCTCAAAATCACCTGTAAAGCGTAGCGCATCACGCACGACAATTCAATGGAAATTCTGTGAACTCTAAATGTACCTGCGAATGATAGACTCCCGACATGCGGCGCGGATTTTTTTTGACCTTCGAGGGACTCGACGGCTCTGGCAAGAGCACGCAACTGGCGCTGCTGGCCGCATTTTTGCAGCAGCAGGGGCTGCCGATTCTGGTGACGCGCCAGCCCGGTGACACCACGCTCGGCGAGCGCATTCGCGCGCTGTTGCTGGATGCAAAGACGACTGGCGTTGCGCCCATGGCGGAGATGGCAATGATGTTCGCCGACCGCGCGCAGTCGATCGAAGAGCGCATTGCACCCGCGCTGGCTGAGGGAAAAGTCGTTCTCTGCGACCGCTTCACCGACTCCACCGAGGCGTACCAAGGCGGAGGACGCGGGCTGGGTAGTGCGGCAGTGCTCGCGCTGCATCGCGTGTTGTGCGGCGATGTGCAGCCAGAGATGACGATTCTGCTGTTGCCGCCGCTGGCCATCAGCCGTGCGCGAACCAGCAGCCGCACCGCGCAGGCACAGGCCATCTCTGCAAAAGGCTCCGTGGCCGCAGACCGATTTGAACAGGAGCGGCTGGAGTTTCACGAGCGCGTGCGCGCCGCTTACCATGCGATTGCCCTGCGCGAGCCGGAGCGCGTGCTTTGCATCGAGGGCGACCCCTCGATCGAAGAAGCGCAGCAAAGGATTCAGAACGCGGTGCTGGATCGTTTGCGCGCGCGGGGATTTTTGCAGAGTATATCCGCAGACCGCACTTGAGAAGAGCGGATTGCAGCGCGCGAAATAAAACGAATTCTCATTTATGCTTCAATAGTCTTAGCCCATGAGTGCCGCATCCCCAGCCATTGCATCCCCAGTAATCGCGCCGCCGTCGGCATTGCGCCGCCGCGCCCGTGCCATTGCGCGTCGCGTGCGCGAGTTGACCTCCATCGGCCACGCGCTGCTGTCCACGGGCCATCCTTATATGGCGCACATTGTGCCCATGCGCCGCTGCAACCTCTCCTGCACCTATTGCAATGAGTACGACGAGGTCTCTGACCCCGTGCCGCTGCCGGAGATGCTGCGCCGCATCGATCACTTGGCGCGACTGGGCACCAGCGTCATCACCATCTCTGGCGGGGAGCCGCTGCTGCACCCGGAGTTGGATGCGATCATCGCGCGCATTCGCCACCACGGGTGCATCGCGGGCATGATCACCAATGGCTATCTGTTGATGCCGGAGCGCATCCATCGGCTGAACCGCGCCGGACTCGACCACTTGCAGATCTCCATCGACAACGTGCAGCCAGACGAGGTGTCGAAGAAGAGTCTGAAGGTGCTCGACAAAAAATTGCAGATGCTCGCCGAGCACGCTATTTTTCACGTCAACATCAATTCTGTTGTGGGCGGGGGGATTCAGCATCCTGAAGACGCGCTGACCATCGCGCGCCGCGCGTTGGAGTTGGGTCTGACTTCAACCATTGGCATCATTCACGATGGTGATGGACAGTTGAAGCCGATTGGCGATAAGGAATATTCGATCTTCAGTCAGGTGCGTGCGCTGAGCAAGCGCAGCTACTCGCGCTTCAATCACTTTCAGCAGGCCATTGCCGAGGGCAGACCCAACGACTGGCGCTGCCGCGCCGGTGCGCGCTACATCTACATTTGCGAGAACGGGCTGGTGCATTATTGCTCGCAGCAACGGGGCTGGCCCGGCGTGCCGCTGGCGGAGTACTCCAGCGCCGATGTGCGTCGCGAGTTTTTGACCAGCAAAACCTGCGCGCCGCACTGCACCATCTCCTGCGTGCATCAGGTGTCATACATCGATCATTGGCGCGGGCCGCAGACCTCGCAGATTTCGCCAGGCATGCCGCAGGGCGGAGCGCAGGATCTGGTCAACATTCATCTCTCCTAAGTTGCAGCGGATCGCGTAGACTTCCGCGTAGACAAAATGCTGACCGCGACCCGCCATGACGATCCACAGCCGGAGCGCGCTGCACTGCGTCGCTCGCTGGATTTTCCATGGAGTCCAGAGCGATTGCTGGCGCATCTATTCTACGCATCGCCGCAAGCGAGAACATCAGATTCTTTCCCGCGATTTCGATCGGGACAGGCTCACGCGCCTGCGGTACGCTCAGGATGACAATGTGGCATTTCCGCGATGATTCCAATTTGCGAGGAGTCATTCTGAAGAGCGTAGCGACGAAGAATCCAGAGAAGAATGGCTGCATGGACACGGCAAAGTTTCTCTGGATTCTTCGCTCCCGTTGGTCGCTCAGAATGACTTGGTGCATTGGAAGCACTGCCATCCCGGTCGGAATGAAGCAGAGCGGAGTATCTGCGGTTAGGCACCCACCCCTCGCACCAGCAAGGGGGATGCGTGCAAGCCATTTGCAGTGTAGTTTGCGCTAATAC
>JAJZCX010000214.1 GCA_021851625.1 Acidobacteriota bacterium
ATTGGCACCACGCTGAACTATCTGCGTCTGCGCACGGCCAAGCACAATGTCGAGCCGCTGCTGGCGCGCATCGTGCACGACTTGAACACCAGTTCCGTCGATGCCGCCGGCGAGATTCAGTCGGCCAGCAATCCAGAAGATGCAGGCGATCTGCTGTATGCCATGGCACGCTTCCGCACCGAGAGCTTCCGCTCGCTGTTTTTGCCCGCGTCGTGGGTCAGTCCGATGGACGCCTCCATCCGCGCAGCGATGGTGCCCGCCTTCCGCGTGCTGGTGCTGGAGAGTTTCAACAATGGGTTGGAGCGTCGCGCAGCCGAGGTCGCCAATCCCAACCTGCGCCCGCTGCCTGGGTTGGCGGCGCAGAGCAACCCCGATGCGCCGTTGAACTTCAGCGTGGAGTCGCTGCCGGAGTATCAGCAACTGCGCGCCTACGTCGATCAGATGCAGGCGCTCGATGCCAACATTGCGTTGTATGAGACGATCCGCAAGCGTGGTGGTGGTGCGGGGCTGAACTCCATCATCGATCTGGAAAATTACATATCGGGCAAGCACTTCAGCGTGGATATGGACGCGCCGCAGAATCCATATTTTGAAGAGGCGCTGCAACAGGCTTCGTGGACGCCGTTCACCTATCGCCAGCCGGATATGCAGCACGCCTCGCAAAAGATGGAGCAGTTGTCGGCGCTGTTCTTTGCCGCCTGGATCGAGCACAACCCAACGCTGCAATCGCTGCAACGACTCAGCGCGAATCTGAATCAAGTGAACACGCAGATGCTGGTCAGCTATGAGCAATTGCTGGCCCTGCAACAGGCATTTCACACGGCGGATGCGGCCTTCCATGCGCCGAGTTTGCAATGGGTGGCCGGAGAAAATTATGCGCCCACCGGTGCAGTCTACGCCTTGACCGTGGCACCGCTGCGCAGTTCGCATTACTTTTTACCGTACTTGCAGCAGTGGGTTCCGTACAGTGCGCAGACCAGCTTCAATAAGCTGCAAGACAACCTGGCAGACCAGCGCAGTACGCTCACCGGGCCGTTGGTGGATGTGAACGGCAATAGTTTGGAGTTCACCAGCAACGCAGAGAAATTTCACATCTCGCTCGACAATCTGATGAACCTGCCCTTTGTCGCCAAGGCCAGCGCGCAGAAGATTTCCGCCGCGCCTGCATCTCGTATGCAGATTGTCTGGAACAATCCCGTGTTGCAAGACGCCATCGCGCTGCCGGATGCCTACAACCATTATGTGCAGGAGGATTTGCAGAACGCACCGGTCAAAATGCGCGCGACCTTTGAACGCATCGCCAGCCAGCGCCTATCTGCGGCGATGGAGGACGAGGCCGTGCAGGCGGAAACAGTGCGCACCTCGGCAGCCAGTGGCGCGGATGCTTCGCTGCGCCAGGATGTGTTGCCCGCGGTAGAGGAGTTTTCTGGCTCCGCGCCCGCGCTGGCCGATCTGCTGCGCACCTTCAACGACATGAGCATGGATGGGCCGTACGAGCGGCTGCATCGCGTCAGCGTGGCGCAGGCTTCCTCACTGCTTTTGGCGCTGAATGCAACCTTTGATGCGGGCCAGCCATACGCGATTCCGCAATCGGCCTACAACAATTGGCTGGGCGACACTACGCCGACGCAGGCAATTCTGAATGCGCAGACCGCCGAAGAGGTGCAGAGCTACTTGGGCGCGCAGCGCCAGCAGATGCTCGCCTACAACCATGCCGCCGCGCCGCTGGTACATTTCTTGAGCACGCAGCACGCGGAGCTGACTCCATCGGCACGCCGCGTGCTCCAGCGCTGGGAGAAAATCGGAGCCGAGACGAGCGCGTATCAGGCCAAGCGTCCGGGAAACTCCGTGTCGCTGCTCGAAGCCTATGTTGCCTCTGCGATGGACAAGATCGCGCCTGACAATTTGTGCGCAGCAATGCCGCTGCACACACAAGGCGCGGACTATTTCTTACAAGTGCGCAGCGCCATTCAGCATGATTTGTTGCAACGCTGCCAGACGCTGAGCACCTTTGACGTGGTGCGGGAATATGGAAAGCTCTCTGGCATCTTTAAGACGGAGTTGGCCGGACGTTTCCCCTTTGCGCCACCGGCGCGGGCCGTGCTGGGGTCAGAGGTCGATCCGCAGTCGATCCGCGACTTCTACACACCCTTTGATGCAGACGCACCGCTGCTGTTGCAAGCCCTGACGCAGGAGCAATACGGAGCCTCCGGCCAATCCGTGCGCCTGTTCGTGCAGCAGATGGAATCGGCACGCGGATTCTTCGCCGCCATTCTCGACAAAAAGAATCAAGCCACGCTGCCCGCTGTGGACTTTACGCCGGAGTTCCGCGTCAACCAGAGCAACGAGATCAACGGCAATCAGATTATGCAGTGGACGTTGCAAGTGGGCCAAGACTACTTCCAATCCGGCGACAAGCCGCGCGTGGGCCGCTGGACTTATGGTGAGCCGGTGACGCTGACGCTGCGCTGGGCCAGCAATTCGCCGCTGGTGCCGCTGCTGCGCAACACGAACTCCAATGTGGAACTGAGCGGCCAGACGCTGACCTACCACTTCAACGACAACTGGGCCTTGCTGAATCTGATGGCTGCGCACCGCACCCCTGCCGGAGACTTTGCTGAGATGGCCGATCCCACCCCGTTTACGCTGGTCTTTCAGCCGGAGGAAGACACGAACAAAACGCCTGCCTCCACCGGGGGCACAAGCGATGCGGATCGTGCGCGCGTCTTTCTACGCCTGACGGTGACGCCGCCGGGCCAGCAGCAGAGTCTGAGCAGCGATGACTTCCCAGAGGTCGCGCCGCCCTTGGTTGCGCCGATGAACACGGCCTCCAATACAGGAGCGCAGCCATGAGCACCGCACAGATTCCCATAGAACTGCAACCGTTGTTGCAGCCAATTTCAACCGCGGCTCCGGCGGGCGAGTCGCTGCGTTACGAGGGCACGTACGACCGGATTCAAGAGGCGCGGCGCGAGGAGATGGACCTGCCGCAAGGCGTATGGCAGCGCGATCCCAAGCGGGCCGACTGGTCTGCGGTGGAGCAGCTTTGCACGCAGGCGCTAATGCATCGCACGAAGGATTTGCAGATTGCCATCTGGCTGACCGAGGCTTGGGTGCACTTGGGCGGAGCCGCAGGTTTAACGCATGGGCTGCAATTGATTCGTGGCCTGCATGAACTCTTCTGGCAGACGATGTACCCCGCCGTGGAGGATTTGGAGTACCGCACCGGCCAGTTGGCGTGGCTGAATGAAAAGTTGCCGATGGCGTTGAAGTTCATCACCATTGCGCATCCTGTGGACACGACGATGCTGCCCATCGTCAGCTTCGCGCGTTTGGAGACGGCCCAACACGCCGACTACACCACGCGGCGCCAGCCTCAGCAAGGGCGGGGCAGTGATGCGGCCAAGCCGGAGCTACCGCTCTTGCAGCGCAGCATGGCGGCCACGCCGGACGGTTTCTACCGTGACTTGGACAAAGAACTGCGGGAGGCGATGCAAACATGCAGGGACTCGGATACACTTTTCGATACACTCTACGGCCCGCAAAACCCCGGCCTGCGGCAGTTGCAGGAGGTGCTGGCTTCGATCGCATCGACGGTGGAGCCACTGGTAAAGGCGGAGAATATCGTCGTGCAAGCAGAGGCCATGGTTTCCGTGGAGGAGGCGCAGACTGCAATGCCTGAAGAAACCGTTTCCGCGCCGGCGGCTGCCGGGCCTGTCCGCAATCGTCGGGACGCCTATCGCACGTTGTCGGAAATCGCCGATTTTCTGGCGCGCACGGAGCCGCACAGCCCGGTACCCTACCTGCTGCGCCGCGCCATCGCTTGGGGAAACATG
>JAJZCX010000215.1 GCA_021851625.1 Acidobacteriota bacterium
ATGCCAGCGTACCCAAAATGCGCTGTCATCCCGACCGAAGTTCCCGCAGGGAACGCAGTGGAGGGATCTGCGGTTCACCTCGTCTGTAAAATGACAACCGCAGATTCCTCGACTCGCTTCCGCTCGCTCGGAATGACACGGTATTTTTTATGTTGTTCGCTCGGAAAGACAGAATATTTACTGTGCGATTCTTTTCGATATGCGTCGAGTCATTCTGAGCGAAGCGAAGAATCCAGAGAATACAGGCTGGGCTGTAGCTGTCGTGGTCATGGCTCCATTGCCTGAACAAAGACCCTCTGGATTCTTCGTCGCTGCGCTCCTCAGAATGACTCAGCCAAAAATGTGGATGGCGCATGTAAATGCAAAGTTGGTGTGGCGTTAGTGCTTGTTGGAATTCTTTTTTGTTGGGCTGGCTTTGCCAACCGCCATGGCACGCACGCGGAAGGACGGCTCATTTTTATGGCGCAGGCCGCTCCAGGTTTCCGCGATCACGATGCTGTTGGCGGGATTTTTTGTGTCGTAGCGAACCGAAGCCGGCATACCCAGGCAGTCGCCGTGCGCAGCCAACTGCTGTTGCAGGTGGGTTACGTCCTGACCCCCTTCATAAACGACACCTGCGATTTCATATTGATATTGCAGTACGCGCAGATTGTCCGGAGGCAGTGGATCGGTGAGGTCGAGCACGGTGCCGTCAATGATGCGTCCGCGCTGCACCAGATACAGCCTGCGCAGGCGTTCTTTTTCCTCTGGTGATTTTCGATTGCGCAGCACCAGCCATGTGGTGAGCGCAGCCAGAGCGGCCAGCACCAAAAGCAGAAACCCATAGAAGGCAGGATCGTGAAGGTTGAACAGAGGCATACATGCGCCCGTCTGCAATGTGCGGGCTACTTGGAGCATAGCCGATTTTGGCCGTGCGCACCGGGTGGATTTCCACATGCGTAGGATGAGGCGGCCAAAATGGAAACCGCAGGTTCCTCGACTCGCTCCCGCTCGTTCGGAAGGACGAGGTGTGGGTAGCGCAGAGTGATACAACCACGCATGTTGGGAATGTCAGCATCCCCAATGCACTGTCATCCCGACCGGAGTTCCCGCAGGGAACGCAGTGGAGGGATCTGCGGTTCACTTTCTTCCCACACAACAACCGCAGATTCCTCGACTCGCTTCCGCTCACTCGGAATGACAGGGTGTTTTTGCTGCGAAGTTCCTACTCGGAATGACAATTTTCTGCGAGGCTAGAACAACTGTGTGGCTACGACGGCTACGAGACTTTTTGCTGCAAACGGCGGCCTTGTAGTTCGATGTATACGTTGACGAGGGAGAGCGCGGCGGGAGTGACGCCGGGGATGCGGCTGGCCTGGCCAATCGTCTGCGGGCGAATGCGTGTGAGTTTCTCCTGCATCTCGCGCGAGAGGCCGCTGATATTGGTGTAGTCAAACCATGCGGGAATGGTGCGCTCCTCGGCGCGTTGCAGGCGCTCGATGGAGCGGCGCTGCTGATCGAGATAGCCAGCGAATTTGATCTCCGTCTCGACGGCCTTGCGTTCATTGCGCAGATGCGCGGGCGTGCGGCGGTCGGGCGTGTGGGCTGCGGCGTGCTCAGCCTCCAGCGCATCGCGGTAGACGGCGAGCGCGGCGGACTCCTCTGGCGTGGCGGTGGCGCAATGCGCAGCCAACTCCTCACGCAGCATGGGCGCGAGCCGTTCGAGTGTGACCTCTGGCCGACGCAACAATTGCGCGTAGCTTTGTCCAGCGGCATGGTCGAGCTTGCCCGCCAGCTCCGGCATGACGGCGGCGAGTCGCTCCATATTGGGCTTGCGCGCGGTGAGCAGCCGCTCGAATGCAGCCATGCGCGCCTGCCTGGCTGCATACTCGTCCCAAACCGCGTCTTCGATGAGGCCCAGCCTGCGCGCGTGCGGCGTCAGGCGGCGGTCGGCGTTGTCGATGCGCAGATGCAGACGAAACTCCGCGCGCGAGGTGAACATGCGATACGGCTCGTTGGTGCCCTTGCTGATGAGGTCGTCGATCAAGATGCCGGTGTAGGCCTCGGTGCGATCGAGCGTGAAGGGTGCGTCCCCGCGCACGCGCAAAGCGGCGTTGATGCCCGCCATGATGCCTTGGCAGGCGGCCTCCTCATAGCCGGATGTGCCGTTGATCTGCCCAGCCAGATACAGACCGGCGATGCTTTTGACGGCGAGCGTGCGGTCGAGTTCCGTTGGATCAATGGCGTCGTACTCGATGGCGTAACCGGGGCGGAGCATCTCGGCGTTTTCCAGGCCGGGGATGGAGCGCACCATGGCCGCCTGCACCTCCATCGGCAGCGAGGTGGACATGCCGTTGATGTAGACCTCGTGCGTGTTGAGGCCCTCCGGCTCCAAAAAGAATTGGTGCTGGGTTTTGTCTGGAAAGCGGACAACCTTGTCCTCAATCGACGGACAGTAGCGCGGGCCAATGGCGGAGATTTGCCCGGAGTACATGGGCGAGCGGTGCACGTTGTCGCGGATCAGGCGCAATGTTTCCGGCGTGGTGGTGGCGATGTGGCAGGAGATTTGCCGCTGCGGAATGGAGCGCGTGCGCAAGCTGAAGGGCGTTGGCTCGGCGTCGCCGGGCTGCTCTTCAAAACGCGACCAGTCGATGGTGCGGCCATCAAGACGCGGCGGCGTGCCGGTCTTGAGGCGGCAGTTGCGCAGGCCCAGACGCTTGAGCGCCTCGCCGAGCAGCACCGAGGGCGGCTCCCCGCTGCGACCGGCGGAGTAGCGCTCTTCGCCGCAGTGAATGAGGCCGTTGAGAAAGGTGCCCGTGGTGATGACGGTGGCGGCGGCGTGAATGATGCGGCCATCGCGTAGGCGCAGTCCACGCAGGATGCGCGCGGGCGCGGCAGATGCGGCGGGCTGCCCAGTTGCTTCGGGAGCGTCTTCGAGCACGAGATCGACGACCTCGGCCTGCTTGATAAAGAGATTGGGCTGCGACTCCAGCACTTCGCGCATTTTGACGCGATACAACTGCTTGTCACACTGGGCGCGGGGCGACCAAACGGCCGGGCCGCGCGAGGTGTTCAGCAGGCGAAATTGAATGCCGACGGCATCGGCGACCAGACCCATGACGCCGCCGAGCGCATCGATCTCCCGCACCAAGTGGCCCTTGGCCACACCGCCCACGGCGGGGTTGCAGGACATCTGCGCGATCAGGTCGAGGTTCAGCGTGAAGAGCGCCGTGCGCAGGCCCAGGCGTGCAGCGGCCAAGGCTGCCTCGCAGCCCGCGTGCCCCGCGCCCACCACGGCGACATCATAGTGTTCTGTAAATGCCATGCAAGTCTTAGTGTAGCAACGCGATTTGATGTCGGGAGATCGCCCTGGAAATTGTGCCTGCGATATGGCAAGTAAGCACCATGCAAGCGCAGTGATAAAAAATGCGCTCGGCCAGTCGCATAGTTCTTTTTGGTATCCCTGCAAGTTTATGATGTTGTAAAAGCGCTGCCACGTGACACAATTGCGATGAGGGATATCGATTTCTCAGCAACACCATTTTGAGCGATTCCCTCATCAACCAACAGTGATTTCAACAGGCATCGACAAGGAACGCTCGCAATTCCACATTGCGAACGAAATTCATGAAGCTTACATCGCTTACATCTCCGACCAATCCAATCAACTCAATGCGAGAAAGAAATATCATATGCCGTATTTTTTTTGTGCTTTTCTTTCAAGTACAACTATTTTCCATTGCTTCAATTTATACGCAATCTGGGACGGTTTGGGTTAAGCGTTATATTTTTGGATTTGATTTTTATGATTTTTATGCAGCATGCGGCACATGGAGAAGCGGTGGCGACCCT
>JAJZCX010000216.1 GCA_021851625.1 Acidobacteriota bacterium
GTGCGAGGAGCGTGTGGAGCGCACGCTGGCCTTTCTGCTGGAAGAGTGCCCGCATGTACATGGATTTTTGTATCACTGGGTGGACATTGGCAGTGGCCAGCGCATGTTTAACTCTGAAGTTTCTTCCATCGACACAGCATTGCTGCTCTGCGGCGTGCTGCACTGCAAACAATACTTCTCTGGCAATGCGCGCATTGTTGCGCTGGCCAATACCTTTTACAGCCGCATCGACTGGCAGTGGATGCTCAACGGCGGAACGACACTTTCCATGGGCTGGACGCCGGAGAACGGCTTCATCCACTATCGCTGGGACACGTATGCCGAGCTGCTGAACATGTATCTTCTGGCCATTGCCTCCCCAACGCATCCCATTCCCGCAGCCACGTGGAATGCCATCGATCGGCCTATCATCGAGTTTGGCGGCATTGAATATATCAGCGGCGTGGAGCCGCTCTTTGTGCATCAATACGCGCACGCATGGTGTGATTACCGCGGGCAGCGCGATCTGCACGCAAATTATTTTTTGAACTCGATTGCCGCCACGCGCGCGCATCAACTTTTTTGCCTCACGCTGGGGCGTGAGTTTCCCTGGATCAACCAAAATCTCTGGGGCATCACTGCGTGCGACTCGCGGCGTGGCTATTCAGTTTGGGGAGGGCCGCCAGAGTTTGGCAACGTCGATGGCACCATTGTTCCCTGCGCCACGGCAGGATCTTTGCCCTTTATGCCCGCTGAGTGCGCGCATGTGCTGCTCTCCATCCGCCAGCATTACGGCGAGCGCGCTTGGACGCGCTACGGATTTGTGGATTCATTTCAGCCGCTGGCTGGCTGGTTTGCGCCGGACTTGTTGGGCATCGATTTGGGTGTGAGCATTTTAATGGCAGAAAATCTTCGCAGCAGCGGTGTTTGGAAATACTTCATGCGCAACCCGGAGATCCCGCAGGCCATGCAGGAGGTTGGCTTCCATATCGACACCGATCCAGCGGGCAATCTCTGCGCGGAATCCTAATCTGGGGATCTACCCGCACCATGTTTTCTTTGAATTTTTTCTTGACGGCTAGGTTCACCGCATCCGCTGCAGACGGTAAAATCGGATTTTGCGCAGAGACCTATTCTGTGCTGGGACATAAAGATTTCATCGAGGCGGAATGAGCCAATCTCCACAACCCGATGCCGCGCAGCACGCTTGGCGCACGCGCTTGGAGGCCCTGCGCAATCTGCCTCCGGTGCTGCGCATTGTGTGGGAGTGTGGCCCCGCTGTTGTCGTCTGGTCGATTTTGCTGCGCGTGCTGGTAGCGTTGGCCCCGGTGGCGCTCTTGGCCGTCTCGCGCTGGATCGTGGATGCAATCGTGCGCTCGCTGGAGCACCACGTGGCGTTGCCTCACCAATTCTGGTGGATCGTTGCGCTGGAGTTTGCCATCGCCGTTGTGTCGAGCGTGCTGAGCCGCGGCATCAGCTACTGCGACGGACTACTGGGCGATCTATACAGCCACCACGTCAGCATTCGCGTGATGGAACACGCGGCACAACTGGACATCACCGCATTTGAAGACCCGGTCTACTATGACAGGCTGGAGCGCGCACGCGTACAGGCCACGGATCGACTGGTGATGATCCAGATGATCGGCACCGTCTTCCAGCAGACGTTCACAACGGTCTCCCTGGCTGGCACCATCGTTTACTACACGCATTCGGTTTGGATATTGTTGCTGTTGATCGCGGGCACGCTACCCGCCTTTGCGGGCGAGAGCCACTTCGCCTTCCTTGGCTATGCGAAGAATTTTCGCCAGACGCCACTGCGGCGACAGATGGATTATCTGCGTCAGGCCGCAGGCAGCAAAGAGGCTGCCAAGGAATTAAAGCTCTACGGGCTGCGCGATTTTTTTATCGAGCGCTTCCGTCAGTATTCGCAAGCAATTTTTGATGAAAATGTTGCCCTCGCGCGCCAACACTTCCGCGCAGGCACGCTGCTGTCGTTGGTGGGCACGCTCGGCTATTACAGCGCCTATGCCTACGTTTTGTGGCGCACGATTCACGGCGCGCTCACCATTGGCGACCTCTACATTCTTGCCTCGGCGATTTTGCAGGTCAGCACCAACATTCAGCAGATTTTCGTCAACACATCCGGCATCGCGGATCAGGCACTTTTTCTAACCGATCTGATCGCCTTCTTCCAGATGCAGCCCAGCGTGCGCACCATACCGCAAGCGATCTTGATTCCACGGCCCATCACGCGCGGGTTTGAGTTTCGCAACGTCTCCTTTGTCTACCCCGGAACACAGCGCGCTGTTTTGAAAAATTTCAACTTCCATCTGCACCCCGGTGAGCGTGTGGCCTTGATCGGCGAGAACGGCCAGGGGAAAACCACCATCGTCAAGCTCATCACGCGACTTTATGATCCGTCCGAAGGGCAAATTCTTCTCGACGGCGTGGACCTGCGCGAGTATAACCTTGAAGATTTGTGCCACGAGATTGGCGTCATCTTTCAGGACTTCATGCGCTATGAAATGACCGCGCGTGACAACATCGCCGTGGGACGTATCGAGGAGCGCGGCAATTTAGAGCGCATTCAATCCGCCGCGCATTTGAGTCTGGCCGATGAAGTGGTGGCCAAGCTCAGCTTGGGCTATGAGCAGCAACTGGGGCGCAGATTTGAAGGCGGCGTCGATCTCTCTGGCGGTGAGTGGCAACGACTGGCGTTGGCGCGCGCCTACCTGCGCGATGCGCAATTGCTGGTGCTCGACGAGCCAACCGCCGCGCTGGATGCGCGCAGTGAAATGCAGGTCTTTGAGCGCTTCGCAGAGCTTACACTGGGCAAGATGGCCCTGTTGATTTCCCACCGATTCTCCACCGTGAAGATGGCCGACCGCATTGTTGTGCTCGCTGGCGGCATTCTGGTGGAAGAAGGCGCGCACGCTGAACTGATGCGGCACGGTGGACTCTACGCTGAAATGTTTGAGATGCAGGCGGCAAGCTACCGGTGAATCTACCTCCCACAATTCGTGAACTAGAACTGCAAGGCGAGGAGTTCGCACGCGGTCACGCGCTGCTGGCCCGCTCCATTGACCCCAACCCGTTTCGCAAACATGCACAGCAAACGATCCGCTCCATCGCCGCGCTGGCGCAATATATGGATGGGCCGTTTGCCGCCACCCTGCGAACACAGCCGCTGCCCGGGGTGCAAAAGCTGCGTGAACAGACTCGACTGCTGCGCACAGCCGCTGGAGAAATCCGCGACACGCTGCGCATCTTCCGCAAAATTCCAGCCGCGCGCGCAACCACGGGTGCGGAGCAGCCGCGCGCAATCAGCGTGGCGCAGGCATGTCTGGCCGCCACACGCTTTGACGGAACCACCGAGTGCATCTGCGCATTCCTGACCGGCTTTCAACAGGAAGCCGCGCTGAACCTGCATGAGCTGCTCGCCGTTCCCGCAGCCATCAAACTGGTTTTGCTGGAGCAGATTCTTGCCCACGTCAACGGGGCCTTGCAGCGTTTTGAAGCCAGCGATGCCGTGCTGACAACCTCCATCACTTGCTTGTTGCAGGTGCAGAACACGCCATGGCCGGGCGCGTTGGAGTCGCTGATTGCCTTTGAGCCAATCCTGCGCTCGGAACCGGCGGGCGTGTATGCGCACATGGACGCGGAGAGTCGGCATCTGTATCGCCTCATCATTGCAGAATTGGGCGCGCGCTCGGACTTCCCAGAAAAAGATGTGGCGGCCATTGCCTGCGATCTGGCGCGGGAATCGTTGAAAAATCCTGAGAGCGATGAGCGCATCCGCGCCCGCAAGGCGCACGTAGGCTACTACCTGCTGGATGCGGGCCGCAGC
>JAJZCX010000217.1 GCA_021851625.1 Acidobacteriota bacterium
CTTTTTCATCACGCGGCGATTCCAAAAATCCCTGTTGATATTCGGCTGCGCCTTGCGCTTTCCAAAAATCCACGACGGCGGCAATTTCTTTTTCTGTGACGAAGGGCGCGTGCACGCGCTGCAAGCGCGAGGTGCCCGGCGGTAGAAACAACATGTCGCCGCGGCCTAGCAGTGACTCGGCACCGTTCGAATCCAGAATGGTGCGCGAGTCCACCTTGGTGGCCAGCCGAAAGGAAATGCGTGTGGGCACGTTGGCTTTGATGAGGCCGGTGATGACATCGACCGAAGGCCGCTGCGTGGCCAGCACCAAGTGAATGCCAACAGCGCGGGCCATTTGCGCCAGGCGCGTGATGGCCTCTTCCACATTGGCCTTGTCGAGCATCATCAGATCGGCCAACTCGTCAATGATGATGACGATGTACGGCAGAGGCTTTTCCTCTTCGCCTGTGTTTTCATCGAAGAGGCCGGGCGTGGTGTTCTCAAAGAGTTTGTTGTACTGGTCAAGGTTGCGCACGCTGCGGCTGGCCAGCAGCTTCAAGCGGCGCTCCATCTCACGCACGGCATTGCGCAGCGCGTTGGCGGCCAGCTTTGGCTCCGTGATGATGGGCGTAAAGAGATGCGGCACGCCTTCATACATGCCCAACTCCACGCGCTTGGGATCCACCAAAATCAGGCGCACCTGCTCGGGCGTGGCCTTGAAGAGCACGGACATAATCATCGCGTTGATGGCCACGGATTTGCCGCTGCCAGTCGATCCGGCGATCAGCACGTGTGGCATCGTGGTCAGGTCTGCGTGCACGATGCGCCCGTTGATGTCCTTGCCCATGGCCAAGGTGAGCTTGGATTTGTTGGAGGAGAAATTTTCCGACTCAACCACGTCGCGCAGCCAGATCGTCTCGCGCTCGGCGTTGGGCACCTGAATGCCGACGGTGCTTTTGCCCGCCATGCGTTCAATCAGAATGCTCTCCGCGCGCATGGCCAGGCACAGATCGTCCGCGAGGCCAGTGACGCGGCTATATTTGATGCCCGCATCCGGGCGGAACTCGAATGTGGTAACGACCGGGCCGGGGTTGATTTGCACAATTTGCCCGTTGACGCCAAACTCCGCGTATTTTTCAACGAGCGTCTGCGCCTCTTGCCGCAGAATATCTTCGCGGATCACAGAATGATCCTCGCTGCGATGGAGCAGGGAACTGGGCGGCAGGCGGAAGCCGTGTACGTTCTTGGGCGTCACGGTGACGGTCTTGAGCGCGGCATCGGCGCGTGCGCCAATGGTCAGGCTCTCCGCAGTTGCTGCGGGCTTGGTGCTGGCGATGGGCGCGGGAACGGACGCTGCGGTCTCTTCGATACCTGCCAATGCAAAGGTGGCAGGCGCGTTGGCTTGCGCGGGTGCAGGCATCGCAGACTGCTCCCACACGTCCGGCAATTTGCGCACACGTGCGGGAATCTCCAGCGCATCTTCGTCCAACGTGGCAGCCATGGTGGGCGCTTGTTCTTTGGCGGCACGGGCTGTGGCCTTGCGCTGCCGGGCTTCGAGCTTCTCTTGTGCGCGGGCAGCTTGGCGCTCTGCGCGGGTCTGTTTCCAGTTGCGCCAACGGTCTCGCCAAGCCAGCACAAAGGCAAAGCGCACAGCGGCCCAGGCACGCGCGCTGCTCAGTGAGAAGGTGGTCGTCAGGTAGAGCGCGGCGGCCACCAACGCCACCGTCAGAATGCAGGAGCCGGGGTAGTTCAGATAATGCAGCAGCAGGTCTGCGATCAAGCGGCCCAGCAGGCCTTCGAGCGGAATGGTGTGCATCCACAGCAGGTGGCCCGGTAGCAGGCCGAAGAGCGCCGGAGCAAAGAGCAGCCAAAGCGCGATGCCAATCAGCTTAGAGACGGGCGACTGCGTGGCGCGCGAGCGCATCCAGGCCCAGCCCAGCCCGGCCACGAGAATGGGCAGCAGAAATGCAGCCAAGCCCTCCGCCTGCAACAGTAGGTCACTGATGCCCGCTCCCATCAGCCCAGCCCAGTTATGCGCCGGATGGCCAGACAGGTAGCCGCCCGCCGTATTCAGCGAGGGGTCGGTGGGTGTGTAGGAGAGCAGCGCGAGGAGCAGAAGGAGGCTGGTGACCAGCAGCAGCAGGCCAACCAACTCGTTAACCCGGCGATTGCGCGTCGGGTGAAAAGCCACATGCAGTAGGTTCATAGAGGCGCTTTCTCACTTCCTGCGCAGCAAGCGATTGCCTGCCCAAGAGAGTGCCGGAGAACGCCAGAGCAAGTCCATTATCGCAAAATTCTGCGCGCATGGCGAACAAAAATCGCAACCGATGTGACAGGGTATTCAAATGGCCACGGGGAGAATCTGCCATGCTAGAATTTCGCCGATCACAAATTTTATTGGATATGGAGCTTGAATATGCAACGCAGGTTTTATTGCATAACTTTTTCACTCATGATGGTGCTGTTGACGGCGACTGTCGTGTTTGCACAAACTGCACCCACGCAATATGCAGATGAGGCAAAGGCACAGCAAGCCGCCCTGCGTTCGAATTTACCCCACAGCCTTCATGCCGCGGATACCTTGACGTATGTATTTACCTACATTGTGACGACAATGGATGGGGCGAAGATCGTCAAGACGGAGCAGTTCCGGCAAACCATGACGCGTGTGGATGACGCCCCGGTATCTCCTATGGAGGCCAATCTGTCCTTGGGCGAGACGACGGACAACATGACACCGTCGGTTCGCGTGGATGCGCCGGGAATTTCAGGCATAAAGGCCTACGTGGATACCCCTTTTGTGGGTACCAAGATTGCTTCGACTGCATACCGATATACAAATGGTCTGAAGGTGCGGGTGATGTTCCAGCGAAATGTCTATGCCGGACCAGCGACGGCACATTCGAGGAAAATCGTACAGATGCATTTGGGCGGAAGCGCGTATCTCCCTGCGGACACGCCGATTGAATTTGGAGAGATTCCCATCCCTGATTCCAATCAGACTTTGAGGCTGGAAATTCTGTGGCACACGATGCAGCAGCCAATGCCTCCAAGCGCGCAGGCCATGCCAACAGGGCATTGATCTGTTCCCATGCCAGCGGGTGTTGCGTGCGCTCAAATATTACGCCGGACCTGTCGAGGGCGCGAAGGTGACCACAATCGACTTTGACGTAGGCGTATTGCTGGTTTCGGCCACGCTGGTGAGCGGCACCAGCACATTCGCTTCTGGAAAGTAGGCCGCGGCGCAGCGCCGGGGAATGTCATACGCGACGGCGAGAAAGCGCAGCGCGGTGCGGTGTTCGACTCCACCGTCTGTGAGGAAGTGGCTGGTGATGTCCAGCGGTTGGCCGGCCTGCCAGCCGCGCTCGCGTAGATCGTCCGCATGAAGAAAGACCACGCGGCGACCGCCGTAGATGCCGCGATAGCGATCATCCAAGCCGTAGAGCGTCGTGTTGTACTGGTCGTGGCTGCGAATCGTCATTAGTAGAAATTGATCCGGCTCCAAGCGCACGCCACTGAGCGGATTCTCAGAAAAATTGGCGCGGCCCGTCGCCGTGGAATAGGCATTGTCGTGGGCTTCGTTCGGCAGATAGAAGCCACCGCGCTGGCGTACTTTCTGGTTGTAATCCGCAAAGCCGGGAACGACCTTGGCGATCTCCGCGCGAATGCGGTCGTAGTTCTCCACCAGCCATCGCCATGGAATCCGGCTGCGTGCTCCCAGCGTGGCCGTGGCCATGCGCGCCACGAGGGCTGGCTCACTCAACAAATGTGGAGAGGCTGGGCTAAGCCGTCCGCGGGAGCTGTGCACGATGCCCATCGAATTTTCCACG
>JAJZCX010000218.1 GCA_021851625.1 Acidobacteriota bacterium
ATCGTGAGGATGCCACGGCCATGCGTTGGCGCGATCCGGCGGGCGCGTGGCAAAGCATCAGCGCGCGCCAGTTGTACCATCGCGTGCGCGCCCTGGCCCATGCCTTGCAGAGCTGGGACGTTGCCAAGGGCGACCGCGTGGCGATTCTTGCAGAGAATCGCTGGGAGTGGGCCGTAACGGATTTCGCGGTGCTCGCCTTGGGCGCCATCGATGTGCCGCTCTACACCACGCTGACCGCCGAGCAGATCGCCGCGCAACTGGCCGACTGCGAGGCGAAGGTCATCGTTGTCTCCAGCGAGCAGCAATATGAAAAGGTCCTCTCCATCCGCGAGCGCACTGCGCTGAAAAAAATTGTTGTCATGGATGATCTGCCAAAGACATCGCAGGCCGTCCGCTTTAGCGATTGGATGCCCGGCGTCTCCGCAGCCGGTAGCGGCCTGCGCTTGGAGCGCGATGCCGACTTCGACCGCCGCGTGGCCAGCGTGCAGCCAGAGGATGCGGCCACCATCATCTACACCTCCGGCACTACGGGTGAGTCCAAAGGCGTGCTGCTGACGCACGGCAACATCGCCGCAAATCTGAATCACTCGACCACGCTCTTTGGTTGGGGCGTGCAGGATTCCTGCATCTCATTTCTGCCGCTGTCGCACATCACGGCCCGGCATTTGGATTACGCGCTCTTCGGCTACGGCGCAACGCTGGCCTATTGCCCGCAATTTGATTTATTGCCCGCGGCACTGCGCGAGGTGCAACCGACGATCTTTGTCGCTGTTCCGCGCGTCTATGAAAAAATCCGCCAAGAGGTCTTGCGCCGCGCCGGAGAATCCGCCGTGCGCAATGCACTGTTGCACTGGGCACTCGGTCGCGGCACCGCGCAGCGGGAGACGGTTCTACGTGGGCAGACCCCCAACAGCCCGGCGTGGAAGCTGGCCAACCGGCTGGCCTTTGCCAAGATTCGCGCTGGCTTCGGTGGGCGCGTTGGGCACTTCCTCTCCGGCGGTGCGCCGCTCAGCATGGATGTGGCCCATTGGTTTCTCGACGCGGGCATGCGCATCTTTGAGGGCTACGGCCTCACCGAGACCTCGCCGGTGATCGCGCTCAACAATCAAACGGCCTACAAGCTCGGCTCCGTGGGTCGCGTGCTGCCCAATGTGGAGGTGAAGCTGGCCGCCGATAACGAACTGCTGGTGCGCGGGCCGTCCATCTTCTCCAGCTACTGGCATAAGCCGCAGCAGACCGCCGAGGTCTTCACCGCCGATGGCTGGTTCCAAACCGGCGACATCGCGCGCATCGACGACGAGGGCTTCCTGTTCATCACCGATCGCAAGAAGGAATTGCTGAAGACCTCTGGCGGCAAGCTCATCGCGCCCCAGCCCATCGAGGGCAAGCTGAAGGCGAGCGTCTTCGTTGGCCAAGCCTGCGTCGTTGGCGATCGCCACAAGTTTGCCGCCGTGCTGATCTCGCCGAACTTTGCTGCGCTCGATGCTTGGGCCAAGGCCAAGGGCATCGTCGCACAGAGCCGTGCTGCTTTGGTCGCAGACCCGCACGTGCTGGCCGAGTACCAAAAGATTGTGAATGAAGTGAACGCCACCTTGGCCCGCTTTGAGACACTCAAGCGCTTCCACTTGGTTGCCGAGGAGTGGACGCTCGAAGGCGGGGAATTGACGCCCAGCATGAAGCTCAAGCGCCGCGTGGTGCTGGAACGGTACGCGCAGGCCATCGCCAATCTCTACGCGGATGAGGACTCCGCCCACGGCTGAGTATCCTCGGTACGTGTGACCTCAAACACGCTCATCAGACGTCCATCGCACACCAGTCACGCGCGGGCTTCGGTATATGATGATCTTTGGAGTTCCAGAGCATGAAACAATTTTTCAAATGGTTTGCGGTCGCGTTTCCGGTGGTGTGTCTGTTGCTGGCGGGCGCGGTTTGCCTGGCTTCGTCGCATGGACAAAAGGTGCACGTGCGCGGCTATCTGATCGACAACTCCTGTTGGAATGAGCGCGACGGCAAAGATGTGCACTCACTGCTGCGCGAGCACACCAAGGATTGTTTGCAAATGCCGGACTGCACCAAAAGTGGCTATTCCATCGTTACCGATGCCGGCTCCGTCTACCCGCTCGATGCCGACAGCAACACCAAAGTGGTGGCTTGGATTGACGCGACGCAAAAGGATGCCGATTGGCAGGTCGATGTAAAAGGCCGCTGGCTCGATGGCAAGCTGGCCATCAAAAAGATTGAGTTGCAACGCGCGCCCAAACACTGAGCGTGCACGCACAACAAGACTTGCGCTCGCTGGGTAGGCAATTGCGGACGGCGGCGCGGTGAGTCGTAACAGAATTACCCAACAAAAACATTCCTAAGGAGAATGCAAGATGCGGATTGGTGTGCTGACGGGTGGAGGCGATTGCCCTGGATTGAATGCGGTGATTCGTGCCGCGGTGCGGAAGGGAATCTTCCACTACGGCGATGAGTTTGTCGGCTTTATCGAAGGCTGGCGTGGTGTGGTCGAAGACAAGACCATGCCGCTGACGATTGACTCGGTTTCCGGCATTCTGCAATTGGGCGGAACCATTCTGCGCACCTCGCGCACCAACCCGCGCAAGACCGAAGGCGCCATCGACAAGTGCCTGGCCACCATTGCCCGCAACAAGCTGGACGCGCTGATCACCATCGGCGGCGACGACACGCAGGGCGTGGCCAATGCGCTGATCGAAAAGGGTGTGCCCTGCGTTGGCGTGCCCAAGACCATTGACAACGATCTGAGCGGCACCGATGTCTGCTTCGGCTTTGATACCGCCGTCGGCATCGCCACTGAGGCCATTGATCGCCTGCACTCCACTGCCGAGGCGCACAACCGCGTCATCGTGTGCGAGGTAATGGGCCGTGACGCTGGCTGGATCGCGCTTTACTCTGGCATCGCCGGCGGAGCGGATGCCATCCTCGTCCCAGAAAAGCCGATTGATCTGGACGCCGTTTGCGCCATTGTCAAGGAGCGCCACGCACGCGGCAAATACTTCAGCATCATCGTGGTCGCTGAAGGTGCCAAGCTGCCTGCCAAGGATGCACAGGCCACCTACGGCGGCAAGGTCGATGATTTCGGCCACGCTCGCCTGAGCGGCATTGGCAACGTTGTTGCCGATGAGATTGAGAAGCGCACCGGCTTTGAGACGCGCGCCGTCAACCTGGGCCACACGCAGCGCGGCGGAACGCCCTCTGCCTACGACCGCATGTTGGCCACACGCTACGGCACGGCTGCCATTGACCTGGTTCACGCCAAGAAGTTTGGCCGCTTGGTCGTTCTGCGCGGAACCGAAATCACCGACATTCCGCTCAAGGACGCCATTGCCAAAACCCGCACCGTGGGCGATGAACTGCTCGCGCTGGGCGCGGGATTGCAGCCAATTCTCAAGTAGTAATTTTTCAGGCGCAGTAAGAAAAACGGGTGCCCCATTCTAGCCGCGTTCTTTGCGGCTAGGGTGGGGGAACAGGATTCTTTCCGAATCATTTTGGTGCAGCCCAAGCGGCCGGCCTTCGGGCTGGCCGCTGTTTTTTTCATTCTGAAACTATCGACGTACAAATTGCAGCAACGGCCCAATCCCTAGCGCGCCCCTCCAGCGCCAACGCATTCCCTTGCGGAAGACCCACGGAAATTCCTTGTAAAACCGGCTGGCCGCGTCTCGTTGCCAGCAAACCCGGAAAAAACAGGATTGAATTCCCGCAAAAACCCGAATATAAACAAACCTCCAGGCTAGAGCCGCCACGCGCGGCACAAAGGAGACGAAAAACATGGCAGGC
>JAJZCX010000219.1 GCA_021851625.1 Acidobacteriota bacterium
AACAAAGTCGCCGTCGGGGCCATGTTGCAAGGCGGCGGCGGGCATCACGGTCGCGTTGGGCAACTGGTCAATCACCAGACGTACATTCACGAACTGGTCGGGAAAGAGGCTCTCATTTTCGTTGGGAAAGATGGCTTTGAACTTGGCTGTGCCCGTGGTGGGATCAATTTCATTGTCCACGGTGAGCAGCTTGCCCGTGGCCAAGTGATCGAGCGAGGAGCGATCATAGGCATCGACCGCCATACCGCTGCGGCTGCGCATTCTGGGCAGCACTTTGGGAAGATCATCCTCTGGCAGCGTAAAGTCCACGGCGATGGGGCGCATCTGCGTCACGATCAAAATGCCCGTGGTCGCCGTCGATTGCACAATGTTGCCGGGATCGACCAGGCGCAGCCCCACGCGGCCATCAATCGGCGAATGAATGTAACAGTAGTCCAAGTTCACTTGCGCGGTGTCGATGGCGGCCTTGTCGGTCTCGACGGTGCCCACGTACTGGCCGTAGAGCGCCTGCTCCGCGTCGAGTTGCTCTTTGGAATACACACCCTGCTGATACAAGGCTTTGTAGCGATTCAATTCCACGTTGTAGTCATCGAGCAGGGCCTGATCGCGCACCAGTTGTCCTTTGGCTTGATCCAGTGCAGCTTTGTACGGTGCAGGATCGATGACGGCGAGTAGATCACCTTTGCGTACATCCTGCCCCTCTTTGAAGTTGACCTGCAAAATCTGCCCAGTCACGCGCGTGTTGATCGTGTCGGTGTAATAGGCGGTCACCGTGCCCAGCCCATCGAGATACACCGGCACAGTGCGGCGTCCGACCACGGCGGCCTGCACGGGAACCTTCATGTACGTGGCCATCTGCGCAGCGCGAGTGGCGGCCTGTTTGTCCTTTTCACTGCGCGCGGTGGCGATGCGCCAAATGGCTCCGGCCACGGCAGCGGCAATCAACAGAACGATGAGCACGCGCGCCCAGCCGTGCGGCTTGGGTTCCGTCTCCCATGGCGCGGCCCCTCTAGCGGTTTGGCCATCGGAGTGCGAGTACGTGCCCGGAGCTTGGCCCGGTACGTGGGAGGTGGGCGTGGGGGTCTCTGTGCTGGGCATGATGGTCGCTTGTACTTGTCCTAATGCAGATTTTTTCTGGCCGGTTCGCCGGGGGCAGGGCGTAGACTCCCCCTACACAAGACGCGCTCCGGGTCGGAAAAGTTTCCGCGCCCGGGGTACAACACGGGTCCAGCCGGTCTACTGGCCCGGTACCAGTATAGAAACGTATGCGCTGGCCGTGGAAAGTATTTCCAACACGCCGCAGGCGCACACGGCAAATTGGGAATCCACGCTGCCATCCATCCCAGAGACAAACGTGTTGTAGCATAAGGCAATCCCGCGCTGGATTGCGCTGCTGCACGCTGACTGCACAGGCATAGCTCCGCCGCGTGCATCCGCGAACGAGATCCACTCGACTATGGACGCGATGAGCCTTCCGAAGACCGACGCACGATCGAACGCAACCGGCGCGCCCGTGCTGTGCGTTGATCTGGACGGAACGCTGGTCAAAAGCGACACACTCTCCGACTCGCTCTGCGCGCTGGCGCATCGATCGCCTGGGCGCTTTGTGCAAGCTCCCTTCTGGCTTTTGCATGGCCGCGCGCGCTTCAAAGCAAAGTTGGCTGCGCAGGTTCTGCCCGATCCAGCGCACCTACCTTACAACGCGGAACTCATGGTCTACCTGCGCCAACAGGCCGCCGCCGGACGCACGTTGGTGCTGGCCACGGGAGCTGATCAGCACTTGGCCGAGCGCGTGGCGCAACACGTGGGCTGCTTCCATTCCGTGCTGGCCAGCGACGGCGCAATCAACCTGACCGGCAAAAAGAAATTGCACTTGCTGGAAGAACGCTTCGGCCCGCAGGGCTTCGACTACATTGGCAACAGCCACACCGACACACCCCTGTTGCGCGCTGCCGCCACGGCGCACTTGGCCAACCCTGCGCGCGGATTGCGACGGCGCGTGCAGGCTCTGCGCAGCCAAGCGAACCCAACCGCAACCCAGCCGCAGGTCTTTGTGGATCGCGCACCACTGGGTCGCACGCTGCTGCGCACTCTGCGCGTACATCAGTGGGCGAAGAATGTACTGCTTTTTTTGCCGCTGCTCTTGGCGCATCACCTGCGTGGGCCATTGTTTGCGCTGGAACTGACGGCCTTCCTCTGCTTCTGCGGCCTGGCCTCGGCCACCTATATTCTGAACGACCTGCTGGACATCGAAGCCGACCGCCAGCACCCGCGCAAACGCACGCGCCCCATGGCCGCAGGCGATCTGCGCGTGCCCGTGGGCGCGGCCTTGGCCTTGGTACTGGCGGTCAGCGCAGTCGCCGTTTCCCTGCATGTTTTGCCGACGATCTTCACGCTCTGGCTGGGGATTTATGCGGCCAGCACGCTGGCCTATTCGCTGCGGCTCAAGCGCCGCGTACTTATCGACGTGCTGCTGCTCTCGGCCTTGTACACGCTGCGCATTCTGGCCGGTGCCGCTGCCGTGCGCGTGCCCGTCTCGCCGTGGATGGCCGCCTTTTCCATCTTCTTCTTCTTCAGCCTGGCCCTGGTCAAACGCTTCAGCGAATTGGAAAACTTGCGTCTGCGCGGAGCCATCCCAGCCAACGGACGCGGCTATCGCGTGCAGGATTTGGAGCAGTTGCGCAGCTTTGGCACCGCCAGCGCCTATGCCTCCATCGTCATCTTCGCGCTCTACATCAACAATCCTGAGGTCGGGCTGTTGTATCGACATCCGCACCGGCTCTGGCTGATGACGCCGGTGCTGCTCTGGTGGCTGAGCCGCATCTGGCTGAAGGCCTCGCGCGCGGAGTTGGAAGAGGATCCTGTGGTCTTCGCGCTGACCGACCGCGCCAGCCTGGTGGCCGGGCTGATGATGGCTGCCATTGCCATCTTTGCCGCAATGTAGATGCGCAGCGTGTGCCCCCGGCCCGCGCATGGAATATCCTAGAGTTATGTACATCTCCGTTGACGATCTGGCGCACGCCCCGATCTCCTTTGACCAGCAGATCGCGCCGGGCCAGATTGATTTTGGCATCGAGCTGCACGCGCTGCAATCGCTCCACACAACCGGACAGGCAGAGGTGCTGCATGAGCATCGCGGCCCCAAGGATGTC
The DNA here is from genome assembly GCA_021851625.1 of Acidobacteriota bacterium. Taxonomy (GTDB): domain Bacteria; phylum Acidobacteriota; class Terriglobia; order Terriglobales; family Acidobacteriaceae; genus JAJZCX01. The sequence goes on from JAJZCX010000219.1 coordinate 3,153, forward strand.
GTTGCGGATATTCGCCTGCGCGCCAGCTATCAGGCCCAAGTCGAAGTGCTTTGCGCCCGCTGTTTGGAGCCGGTAGGAGTGTCGCTCGACCAGAGCTTCGATCTGCTGTTTCGCCCCATTGGCGTCGATGCGGTGGGCGATGAACGCTCCATCTCGCCTTCCGAGACCGAAATCGGATACTATGAGAAGGACGGCCTGCTGCTGGAGGACGTGCTGCGCGAACAGGTACTTCTGTCGCTGCCAGCCCGGACTCTCTGCGTGGAGTCCTGCAAGGGACTTTGCGTACACTGCGGCTGCAACCGAAATACGGAGAGTTGCGACTGCGAAGCAACGCCTGCCGATCCGCGCTGGTCAGCGCTGCGAGCGGCGGAAAGCCAGTTGCGCAGCCCGAACAAGCCGTAGCGTTCGCGCGCCGAACAAAGTTTTCAGAAGAAAAGGAAATTCGTCATGCCCAATCCAAAGCGTCGCCATTCCAAGGCGCGCACCGCAAAACGCCGCGCACACGATGCGCTGACCGCCACCGGTTCCGGGGAATGCCCCAGTTGCCATGAGCGCAAGCTGCCCCACCGCGCCTGCCCCAAGTGCGGCACCTACAAAGGTCGCGCTGTTCTGGATGTGAAGGAACCCAGCTAACCTGCCCGT
>JAJZCX010000220.1 GCA_021851625.1 Acidobacteriota bacterium
AGCCTTCTTGGCTACTTTTTTCGCTACTTTCTTCGCTGCTTTCTTCACAGCTTTTTTCGCAGCTTTCTTGGCCGGCTTCTTCGCCGCGGCCTTTTTGGCAGCAGGCTTTTTGGCTGGCTTCTTCGCAGGCTTGGGCGCTGGCGGCGCAGCGGGAGTTTTACCGTAGCTCGACACGGGCGCAATTACCACTTCCGCCCCGGACTCAATCATGTCGTCGTCCAGTTCGTGCTCGTCGTCGTCGGAGGTGATGGAAACCGTCACCTCTTCCTCATCGTCCTCTTCGTAACCATCGTCGAGGTCGTCGTGCAACTCGCCGTGCTCCATGTCGAACTCATCGTCCTCACGAGCCATCCGTTTGAATAGGTCTTCGCTCATTTAGGTTCCTCCAAACCATCCTCACCAGAATGCTACGAGTGCACGCGAAAAACAAGCACGAAGTAAAAAAAATCAAGCACCACTGTTACTGGATGGCTTCCTTAGCTTACGCTGAGCGGTCTGGCGGGTGCTGGCAGCATGAGCCGCGGTTCGCTTCCGCGCCGATGTTTTGCCCTTGGCAGACGCCGCCTTGGTTGCCTTGTGCGCCCGATGAGACCGCCGCAACACGCGCCTTCTATGCCGAATTCGCGGCGGCGGAGCCGAAACATACAGCGTCCGGCCCGGCACCAGCCGGATGCCGCTGACGCGATTCCACCGGCGCAATTCCGTGGTGGTAATGCCAAACCGGTCGGCCACGGTGATGACCGTATCGCCGCGGCGCACCCGGTAGCGTTGGCGTCCCAGTGTGGGCATGGGCGCGGGCGGCAGCGGAATTACCAGCGCCGTATCCGCTGCGAGAGCCTCATGCGCAGCCAAATGATTCACGCTGGCAATCTCCGCCGCCTTCACGTGGAAGCGCTCGGCCACGCTGTTGAGCGTCTCGTCGGAGCTGGGCGTGTAATAGCGCCAGGAGTCCCGATGCTTCTCTGGGATCGCCGCAATGCGCTTTTCGTACAGGTCTTTTGTGCCCATGGGCAGGTGCAGGTCAAAGTCCTCGTCCGGCGGCGTGCGCATGTGCAGCAGGCTGGGATTCAGCTCGCTCAGCTCCTCCACCGTGGCGCCGGTCACGTCGGCCACCAGCCGCAAGTCCACGCTGTAGTGCACCGTCACTGTGTCCATCACCAGCGGCGGTTCGGGCGACAGATCGCTCAGCCCGTACTGTGCTGGATTCTTGGCCATGATCGCCGCAGCCAGAATAATGGGCACGTAGTTCTTGGTCTCCTCTGGCAGCACGTTGCGCTTGTACAGTTCCCAGAAATCGGCGTAGCCGGTGCGCTGCACCGAGCGCTGCACGGCCAGCGGCCCCCAGTCATAAGCGGCCATCGCCAGATACCAGTCCCCAAACTCCGCGTGCAGTGCCTTGATGTAGCGCGCATATGCGTGCGTGGAGGCGATGGGGTCAAAGCGGGTGTCCACCCAGCGGTTGCGCTCCAGTCCATAGCCGTTGGTGTAGGGCATGAACTGCCACATGCCGCCCGCACCGGAGCGGCGATTGACCGCACGCGGCTGAAAGCCCGACTCGGCCACGGCCAGATAAATCAAGTCCTGCGGCACACCTTCCTGTTGCAGAACATTGGTAATCATCGCCTTGTAGCGCCCTGCGCGTTCGAGCGAATGCCGAATGGTGTTGTGGCCGCTGTTCGTATTGGAAAAATAATTGATGAAGCTGGCGACAGAATCGTTGACGACCAGCGGCAGATCCGACTGGGTAAATTGCAACTCTGCCCGCGCGCGCGCTTCAATGTTGGGATCCACCGGGAAGGTGACGTCGTTGGCCACATCGACCGGCGCGGCCTCCTGCGAGATGAAACCATTGCCCTGTTGCAGCGCGCTCATCTCCAGACCGTTGATGTTGTCCACCAGCGACTCAAAGGCCTGGTTCAGTCGCGCGTCCGCTTGCAGATCGCGCCCACTGGTCAGGTATGCATCGACGGCTTGGTCAAACTGCGCGCGCGCAGCGGCAAACTGCCCGGCTTGGTACTGCTGCAATCCGCTGGCGTAGTCCTGCTGTGCAGTGGCAATCAATGGTGCGTCCTGCTGTTGTTGCACCTGTGCCTGGGCCGCTTGCACCTGCGCAGCGCGCGCAGTGTCATCCTGCGGTTGCACCGGCAACACCGGCGGAGTGGGCGGAGCCTTTTGCGCCACGCGCGCGTGGCTGGCGCAGCCTGCACAGACCCAAGCCGCCATCAGCGCGATCGCAGCGGCAACACTACTGCCGGATTTGCAAGAGAACAAGACGGAGTGGCCCCTTTGGCGCAGGATTGATGGCAACGTTCTCTATTGTAGGGCCTGTTCGCTCTCAGACGCGGCAGAAAATCCCCACGCTGCGAATGGTAGACTAGCGTGGAGAGATCGTTCCAGACGCAGCCCGGCCTGCGCGGCACAATTGCCGCCCACACCCCGACCAGCCCGCGCACACAGAACGTCTCATCCCGCTTCGCATCGGCCAAAACCCAGCATGGATCGTCTGCACATCCGCAACTTCGCCATTATCGCCCATATCGATCATGGCAAATCGACGCTCTCCGACCGTCTGCTGGAGCTGACCGGATCGCTGACCGCGCGCGAGATGCAAGCGCAGGTGCTCGATGCCATGGACCTCGAACGCGAGCGCGGCATCACCATCAAGGCCCACGCCGTGCGCATGATGTACCCAGCGCAGAATGGCGAACTCTATCAGCTCAACCTGATCGACACGCCCGGCCACGTGGATTTTTCCTACGAGGTCTCCCGCTCGCTGGCCTCCTGCGAAGGCGCACTGCTGGTCGTCGATGCCTCTCAGGGCGTCGAGGCGCAGACCCTGGCCAATGCCTACATCGCCATCAACAATGGCCTGGACATGATTCCGATCATCAACAAGATCGACCTACCCAGCGCCGACATTGAACGCACCAAAGAGATGATCGAGCAGACCGTCGGCCTGGATTCCAAGGATGCCATCCCCGTCAGCGCCAAGACCGGCCTCGGCGTGCCCGATATTCTGGAGGCCATCGTGCACCGGCTGCCGCCGCCCACCGGCGATGCCGAAGCTCCGCTGCAAGCGCTCATCTTTGACTCCTGGTTCGACGCTTATCGCGGCGTCATTGTGCTGGCCCGCATTCTGAATGGCCGCCTATACAAAGGCCAAAAAATTCGGCTGATGTCCAACAACACCAGCTTCGAAGTCGAATCTCTCGGCGTGCTGACGCCCAAGCCCGTCGAAATCGCCGAACTCACTGCGGGCGAAGTGGGCTTCTTTTCGGCCAACATTAAAAACGTGGCCGACACCAAGATTGGCGACACCATCACCGACGCCACCCACCCCTGCGCCGAGGCGCTGCCCGGCTTTGAAGACATCAAGCCGATGGTCTTCGCCGGCCTGTACACCGTCGACGCCCACGAGCACACGCTGCTGCGCGACGCCCTCGAAAAGCTGCGCCTGAACGATTCCTCTTTTTTCTTTGAGCCGGAAAGCTCCGTCGCTTTGGGCTTTGGCTTTCGCTGCGGCTTCCTCGGCCTGCTGCACATGGAGATCATTCAGGAGCGGCTGGAACGCGAGTTCAACCTCGACCTGATCACCACCGCACCCGGCGTGCGCTACCGCATCACGCTCACCGACGGCACCGTGGTCGAAGTGGACAATCCCGCGCACTGGCCCACGCCCACAGCCATCGAGCGTATTGATGAGCCGGTCATTACCGCGACCATCCTGACGCGCGAGGAGTATGTCGGCGGCATTTTGAAGCTGGTGGAAGACAAACGCG
>JAJZCX010000221.1 GCA_021851625.1 Acidobacteriota bacterium
TGCCGAAAAAAATAAAATTTGACTCCGCGCCCTTGGATTGTTACGATCAAATGGTTTGCCCCGGAGTTTGGTTTGCTGTCAGCGAACCGACAGATGGGAGGCGTGTCCGCTTGCACTGGGACGCGTTGGGATGTAAGAATGGTTTGAGCAGCGGGAATGTAGTGAGTTCTCGTCTTAAGGTTCCGCGACACCCTGTCACCAGACAGGCTATGCGGATCCAGAGCTGCGAAACGGAACTGGATTGATTCAATCCTCCGGTCACCGTCGCTGGTTCTAGCCACGAACAGATTTTTTTGGACTTGTGCCAACGCGGGTGCGCGTGTGATCCGTGTGCGTGCGTTGCGGTACGGTCGAGATTTTGGATTCGCAAGCAGGGAGAGTTTTTGTGCCTACATTTAGTCAGCTCGTTCGCAAGGGCCGCACGGCCCCCCGCTATAAGACGGCCAGCCCGGCTCTACAGGGCAGCCCGCAGCGGCGCGGTGTTTGCACGCGCGTCTACACGCAAACGCCCAAGAAGCCGAACTCGGCGCTGCGTAAAGTTGCGCGCGTTCGCCTGACGAATGGCATTGAGGTCACCACCTACATTCCCGGCATTGGCCACAACCTGCAGGAGCACTCGATTGTGCTCATTCGCGGTGGCCGCGTGAAGGATCTGCCGGGTGTTCGCTATCACGTCGTGCGCGGCTCGCTCGACTCGGTCGGCGTGGCCAACCGCAAGCAGAGTCGCTCCAAGTACGGAGCCAAGCGTCCCAAGGCCGCAGCCGCCAAGTAAAGCGCGCCGCGGGCAAACAGGTTTGAGCAGTCGGAATTTTTAAGGATTTGAGTCATGCCGAGAAAAGGTCATATCGCAAAGCGGGAGGTTGCTCCCGATCCGGTTTACGGTTCCACGCTGGTGACGAAGTTTGTCAACTCCATGATGTGGGGCGGCAAAAAGTCGACGGCGCAGGGCATCTTTTACGTCTCCATGCAGAACTTGGAGAAGCGTGGCGGCGATGAGGCGCTCAAGCTCTTCAAGAAGGCCGTGGAGAACTGCAAGCCGCTGCTCGAAGTCAAGACGCGGCGCGTGGGCGGTGCGAACTATCAGGTTCCGGTGGAAGTGAATCCGGAGCGGCGCACCTCGCTGGCGATTCGCTGGCTGGTCACCTATGGTCGCGCACGTGGCGAAAAGGGCATGGTCGAGAAGCTCTCGAATGAGCTGCTGGACGCCGCCAATGGCCGCGGTGCTGCCATGAAGAAGAAGGAAGATGTGCATCGCATGGCGGAAGCCAACAAGGCGTTTGCGCACTATCGCTGGTAGTTGAACTTTTACACGCAACAGAAATAAACCGCAGGCGCAAGCCTGCAAAGTGAGAAGAGACCGTGCCCCGTCAAGTACCCTTAAATCGCTGCCGCAATATCGGAATCATGGCGCACATTGACGCCGGCAAGACGACGACGACGGAGCGCATTCTTTTCTACACTGGCATCACGCACCGCATCGGCGAAGTACACGAAGGCACTGCGACGATGGACTGGATGGAGCAGGAGCAGGAGCGCGGCATCACCATCACTTCTGCCGCCACCACCTGCTCATGGCGCGATATTCGCATCAACATTATTGACACGCCTGGCCACGTGGACTTTACCGCTGAGGTCGAGCGCAGTCTGCGCGTGCTCGACGGCGCGGTTGCTGTGTTTGACGCCGTGCATGGCGTGGAGCCGCAGTCGGAGACAGTCTGGCGCCAAGCGGACAAGTACAGCGTGCCGCGTGTTTGCTTTATCAACAAAATGGACAAGGCGGGCGCGGACTTTGAGTACGCGGTGGACACGATTCGCAAGCGTTTGAGCGCGCGTCCAGTGGCCATTCAGATTCCCATCGGCCAGGAAGCAAAATTCAAGGGTGTTGTCGATCTTATCGAGATGCGTGCCATTCTGTGGCACGACGAGACCATGGGCGCGAAGTACTCGGTCGAAGAGATTCCCGCCGACATGCTGAAGAAGGCTGAGGCCTTCCGTATGCAACTCGTCGAGTCCGTTGCTGAGACCGATGATGAGATGCTGCACAAGTTCCTCGAAGGCGAGACGCCGACGGGAGAAGAGTTGCGTGCGGGTCTGCGCCGGGCGACGATCGGCATGAAGCTCTTTCCGGTGCTCTGCGGAACTTCCTTCAAGAATAAGGGAGTGCAGACGCTGCTCGACGCGGTGGTGGATTATCTGCCCAGCCCACTCGACATTCCTCCCATGCAGGGTTCCAACCCCGACAACATGGACGTGAAGATTGATTGCAAGCCAGAGGACAACGCTCCCTTTGCTGCGCTGGGCTTCAAGATTATGACCGACCCGTTCGTCGGCCAGTTGATCTTCATTCGTCTCTATTCCGGCACATTGAAGACGGGCGACACGGTGCTGAATCCGCGCACTGGCAAGACGGAGCGCATCGGGCGTCTGCTGAAGATGCACGCCAACAAGCGTGAAGAGATCAACGAGATTTTTGCCGGCGACATCTGCGCCTGCGTCGGTTTGAAGACCCTGATCACGGGCGATACGATCTGCACGGAAAAGCATCCCATCGTGCTCGAATCGATTACCTTCCCCGATCCAGTCATCTCGGTGGCAGTCGAGCCGAAGACCAAGGGCGATCAGGAAAAGATGGGCATGGCGTTGGCCAAGCTGGCGCAGGAAGACCCGACCTTTAAGGTGCGCACGGATGCTGAGTCCGGCCAGACGATCATCTCCGGCATGGGCGAGCTGCACTTGGAAATCATCGTCGATCGCATGAAGCGCGAGCACAAGGTGGAGGCCAACGTGGGCACGCCACAGGTCGCCTACCGCGAGACGATTCGCAAGCCCTCCGACGCCGAAGGTCGCTACATTCGTCAGACCGGTGGATCGGGCAACTACGGACATTGCAAGATCAAGATTGAGCCGAACCCCGCTGCCGGATATGAATTTGTCAATGAGATCAAGGGCGGCGTGATTCCCAAGGAGTACATCAAGCCGATCGATCAGGGTATCCGCGAGGCGCTGGAAGGTGGAATTCTGGCGGGCTTCCCCATGGTCGATGTCAAGGTGATGCTCTACGACGGAAGCTATCACGATGTGGATTCCAACGAAATGGCCTTCAAGATTGCCGGTTCCATGGCGGTCAAGGAAGCCGTGCGCAAGGCGAGTCCCGTGCTGCTGGAGCCGGTGATGGCCGTCGAAGTGGTGGTGCCGGAGGAATTCATGGGCACGATCATCGGCGACTTAAACTCGCGCCGCGGACGCATCGAAGGCATGGAGCATCGCGCCGGTTCGCAGGTGATTCGCGCCAGCGTGCCGCTGAAGGAAATGTTTAACTACGCAACCAACATGCGCTCTTCCACACAGGGGCGCGCGACGTACTCGATGCACTTTGCGCGGTATGAGGAAGCTCCCCGCGCGGTGAGCGACGAGATTATTGGTCGCAGCCAGAGTAAGTAAGCAAACAGGTTTTTGAGCACGACGGCGTGGCCAGACAGAGCGCCGAAGCATTTAGATTGCAACGAACAAGCGAGAGGGAACCATGGCGAAGGAAAAGTTTGACCGGTCAAAGCCGCACGTGAACGTGGGAACGATCGGACACATCGATCACGGCAAGACGACGCTGACGGCGGCCATCACGAAGGTGCTGTCCAAGCACAACCCGAACATCAAGTTCCGCTCGTTTGACACGATCGACAACGCGCCGGAAGAGCGCGAGCGCGGCATCACGATCGCCACGGCGCACGTCGAGTACGAGACGAAGAACCGGCACTATGCGCACGTCGATTGCCCCG
>JAJZCX010000222.1 GCA_021851625.1 Acidobacteriota bacterium
CAAAATGAGTTGTTCCAAGGTATTGCCTCGCTCGGCTGCCGCACGTAAGGCAGCAACATCGGGCGCACCCCCACCGCTCTGCGCAGCGGCAGGCAGGGCGAGGCTGCCGAAGACAATCCAAGCAATGTGACGCAAGCGAACCATGAGCACCGTAGTTGTACCGGGCCAGTATATCGCGGATTTGCCCTTTATTTGCTATTATTTTCAGTGTTTTGCAGGCAGGAAGGCATCCAGAAAAGCACCCCCTCCTTCCCGGCGAACGCTGCGACCGCGCCGAGGAATCTGCAGGGCGAAGCACACGCGGACTGCATCCCGCACTGGAGGCAGGATGCAGTCCACGCACCCTACCCCAGCTTGGCGAAGAACTCCCGCATACGCCGCGTACCTTCGGCCACATCGGCATGACTCACGGCATAGGAAAGCCGAATATGCTCGTTGGTGCCAAAGGCCTCACCGGGCACGGTGACCACGTGCGCCTCATGCAGAAGCTTGCCAGCCAGTTCCATTCCAGACTTCACGCCGCCCTTGCCCAGATACGCCTTCACATTCGGATATACGTAGAACGCACCCTCTGGCACGGTGCAGGTGATGCCCGGAATTTTCCGCAGCCCGGCGATCACCTCATCCCGCAACGAGAGATAATCCTGTCGCATATCGGCCACGCATTGCTGCGATCCCGTCAGCGCGGCAATCGACGCCTTCTGCACGATCGATGCCGTCGAGGATGTGTCCTGGCTTTGCAACTTCGACATCGCCGCGATGACCGCCTTCGGCCCCAGCGCATACCCGGCGCGCCAGCCCGTCATGGCATAGGTCTTCGACAGCGAACCCAGCACCACCAAGTGCTCCTTGCAATCCGTAAACGAGCCGCCGGAAATCGACGCGCCCGTGTATTGCAAATACGCATAGCACTCGTCGAGCAGCAGGAAGATGCCGCGCGCGTGTGCCAGCCGCACGATCTGCTCCAAATCTGCTGCGGAGACCACTGCGCCCGACGGGTTCGACGGCGTATTCAAAATGATGGCCTTGGTGCGCGGCGTAATTGCGGCTTCAATCGCCTGCGCCGTGACGCGAAAATTTTCCGCCTCGCTGGTTTGCAGAATCACAGGCTTGCCGCCGGCGTACTGAATGATGTCCTTGAACGAAACCCAGAAGGGCGCAGGCAACACCACTTCATCGCCGTGATCCACCAGCACCTGCACGGCGTGGAAGAGCGCCAGCTTGCCGCCCGTGGTAAACACCACTTCCTCCGGCGAGTACTTGCTGCCAAAGTCGGCGGCGTGGCGCTCCACAATGGCCGCGCGCAACTCTGGAATGCCACTGACCGCGGTGTAGCGCGTAAAGTTCGCTTCAATGGCGGCAATAGCCGCATCCTTAATATGGCGTGGCGTGGCAAAGTGCGGCTCGCCCGCGCCAAAGTCCACCAGGTTCACGCCCTGGGCGCGCAGCTTGGCGGCCTCGGCGGTTACGGCCATCGTGGCGGAAACTTCAATGCGGTGGATGCGGTCGGAAAATACTTTTTGTGCGGCTGCGGTTGCGCTCATATTCGGGTAGCTTTCTGGCGAATTTGCAGGCTGCCCCCGCTTGCGCGGAAAGCGCCTGTATTCAGTTTGGCAGATTGCCGCCCCCACGCCAAGTGCGCCGGGTCACGCCTATTATGGTTGACGGCTCCGATGGAATTGCCTATTGTCATGGTAGGAATTTTTCGTACTAATCGGAAAGGAGTTCCGCCCATGCCTTCGGTCGAAAAGATCAGTATCGCGCTGCCACCCAAAATGGTCGCAGCCATGCGCCAGGCCATCCACTCAGGGGAGTACGCCTCCAGCAGTGAGGTGGTGCGCGACGCTCTGAGAGACTGGTCGCTCAAGCGTACGCTGCGCCAGCAAAGCATCAAGGAGCTGCGGCGGCTCTGGCGGCAGGCAATCGTCGATCCCGCCCCAGGGCTGGCTGCGGAAGATGTGCTCGACCATTTGGAGCGCAAATATCAACCCCGTGCCAAAAGCGGTACAGCCTCCCGCTGATGCGCGTCGAGTTCTCACGCTTTGTCGCTGACGATCTCGACGCGATCGCTGCCCACATCGCGCAAGACAGCACCGCGCATGCGCTCCATTTTCTCCAGCAGGTGCGCGCGAAGCTCCATATCCTCGCCGCCCATCCCCGCGCCTATCGCCTGCGACCAGAGATTGGCCGCGACGCACGCATGGCGCTCGTCGGCCACTACGCAATTCTCTTTCGCATCTGCTCCGACCACATCCGCGTCGAGCGCGTGCTCTACGGCGGACGTGACCTGCTGGCGCTGCTGCAAGATTAGACAAGGTGTATCTCCCGATCCCGCCTGTGCACATTTTTTTGATTTCCCGGTTGACGCGCCCGCGCTTCGGCGCTAATCTGTGCCCATTCGAGTCCCTTGCGCCACTCCCGGTGCTTCGATAGCCTCCGCAATGGCTGCGGACAGGCTGCGCAGCGAACAGCGCCCACATCCAGCACCGCAAACGCACCCACGTCACCCACAACGCACATCGCAATTTGCTCGTTGCCTCGTCGCCGCACCGCACGCACCTGTGCGCTCCATTACGCACGCAGCCCAGAAAGGAAATCCATCGTCCCGATGAAAAAGGCCATCGCCATCACCCCCAATCTTGAGCCAATCTTCGGCACGCGCGACGAAAATCTCCACCTGCTGGAGGACGCGCTCCACGTTCGCATCGATCTGCGCTCGGACGCCCTTTACGTTGAAGGCGATGCAGAAAATGTCACGCGCGTCGAGCGCATCTTTGCCGACTATGAATCCCTGCGCAAGAGCGGCGTCTCGCTGCAAAATGGCGAGCTAAACGGAATGCTCAAGCTGGTCGTCGCCGACCCAGCCGTCACGCTGCGCGGCTTGGTGGACAGCGGCAAGCAGCGCTCGAACGGCATCCGCCGCATGGTGCAGCCACGCTCGCTCAACCAACGGCAATATCTCGAAGCCATCGAGCAAACCGATATGGTCTTTGGCATCGGCCCGGCAGGCACCGGCAAAACCTACCTCGCCGTGGCCATGGCCGTCGCCGCGCTGGCGGCCAAGCGCGTCAGCCGCCTGGTGCTCGTGCGCCCTGCCGTCGAAGCCGGCGAGCGCCTCGGCTTTCTGCCCGGTTCGCTGCAAGAAAAAGTCGATCCCTATCTGCGCCCGCTCTACGACGCGCTCTACGATCTACTGGAGCCGGAGCGCGTCGACAAAATGCTGGAGCGCAACGTCATTGAGGTCGCCCCGCTGGCCTTCATGCGCGGTCGCACACTCAACGATGCCTTCATCATCATGGACGAGGCCCAGAACACCACCAGCGAGCAGATGAAAATGTTCCTCACCCGCATGGGCAACAACTCCAAGGCCGTCATCACCGGCGACATCACACAGATCGATCTGCCCAACCCGCGCAAATCCGGCCTGCTGGAGGCGCTCGAAGTGCTCAAAGGTGTTGAGGGTGTTCGCTTCTGCCACTTTGTCAATGAGGACGTGGTGCGCCACCAGCTTGTCCAGCGCGTCGTCCGCGCCTATGACAGCTTCCAACGCGCCCAACGCGAACTGCCACTCGACATGGCTGGCTCGCTCCCACTCGACCCTGCGGCCAAACCCGCCAAACGCTCCATGCCACAATAGACGCTCGCTTGCACCACCGACCAGCAAGTCATTCTGAGCGACCAGCGGGAGTGAAGAATCCAGAGAATGCAAGCGGAATCTCAGTAGCCCTTACCCTCTGGATTCTTCGTCGCTGCGCTCCTCAGAATGACTCGTC
>JAJZCX010000223.1 GCA_021851625.1 Acidobacteriota bacterium
GGTGCGCACCACCTTCCAATCCTTGGAGCGCACGCTGCGCGAGGATGAGGTGCAAGCCTGGTCCGATCAGGTCATGGCCGCCCTCACGCGGCTGGGCGGCGCGATCCGGGATGGAGTGAATCCGGCTGCACCACAACCTGCGCGCCCTTGATGTCGTCTGCTTTTGCGAAGGTGGGAATGGACGCGGGCGAAGAACCAGTTCATTCGAGCGCGAAAAAATTATCGCGGTGAAGAAAGTGTATTTTTCACCGCCAAAATCGCCAGTCTCGCGCTATACTGCGCGCAGAGCGGATCGAAAATCCCTCTCGGAGATTTATGAGCACAGTCGCTGTACAGGAAGATTTGACGCTTGCCGCCGACACTTTTGCCGCGTTGGAACAGCGCGTGGTGCGCACCATTGAGATGCTGCGCGCCGAGCGCGAGCAGCGCCTGGCGGCGGAAAAACAATTGGAACGCGCCAAAGAGGAGTTGGATTTGCACGGCATGGAGATGGACGATCTGCGCAGTCAACTGGCTGCGCTGAACAAAGAGCGCGACGCCGTGCGCCTACGCGTGGAGCGTCTGTTGGCGAATTTGGACGCCATCGCCACACCATAAAAGTCGAAGATAGGGGTTTCAATTTGAGAGTTTGTCATTCCGAGCGGAGCGAAGCGCAGTCGAGGAATCTGCGGTTGTCAAACAAATATCGGAGACGGCAGATTCCTTGACGAGATTGTCTGCGGCGCTCTTGCTCGAAATGACAGATGTGTGGGATGAAACAGGCCAAGGAGTCAACGATGGAATCGATGCTCAATACGGCCACCGGCGAAAGCATCGTGGTGGACATCTACGACCAGACGTATCACTTGCGCGGCAGCGATCCGAAGTACTTGGAGCAACTGGCGCGGCTGGTGGATGCACGGATGCGCGCCGTGGCCCAGCAGGGTGCCACCGTGGACTCGCTGCGCGTGGCCGTGCTGGCAGCGTTGAACATTGCCGATGAGTTGGTGCTGTTGCAGCAGCGATTGGACGCGCAGACGGGCCGGATGCAGCAGACGTTGAAGAGCCGCGCCGAGACGCTGGCTGGAATGCTGGACGCCGTGCTGCAAGACACGCGCAAGGCGGGATAAGGCGCGGCAACGGTTTCTGTTTTCTAAGGAACAGTTCCATTTGCGCACTTTTAATTTTTGCGAGAGTACCTTCGTGCTACACAGCGCTTGCCAATCCGCGGCGGGGCCGGTAGCATCCAAAGAATAGAAACCGGCCTGCAAAGCAGGTGCGGCAATTCACGCTGGTTGAACCTACATTCATTGAACAGGGGACTTGACTCGATCAATCGGCTCGGTGTGCTGTCCGCCAGTCCGGAATGCCTAAAGAGCCGCGGCGGGTTCCCACCGTCTTAGGACGGGTTCACCAGCGCATTGTTGCACGGCCCAGCGGGTCGGTTTTCTATGGTTCCCAGCCCACGCTTCGTGCACACTCCAAAACTGCGGTTGCTGCCTACTGTGTATCCACGCCTGTTCCAATTCGGCCCGGTCGCCCTGCCCACCGAAGGCGTTTGCCTGGTCGTGGGCCTGCTGCTGGCGTTGATGTTGGCGCAGGCCGCTGCGCGCCGTTTGCAGATCGCGCAGGAGACGATGTGGAATCTGAGCATGACCGCTGTATTGAGTGCGCTGGTGGGTGCAAAGTTGGTGCTGATTTTGGAGAGTGGCGGCGCCTTTTTGCACTATCCGCTCTTGGTGTTGAGTCTGTCGGTGCTGCGCTCTTCCAGCGCGCGCGTGGGTGGATCGTTGCTGGCGTTGATGGCTGCGCTCCTCTATATGCGCTTCCAGCGAATGCCGCTGCTGCGCACGTTGGATGCTGCTGCGCCCGCATTGGCGTTGGGTGATGCCTTTGCACACTTGGGCGCGTTCGCATCCGGTGCGGAGTATGGCGCGCCGACCGCACTGCCGTGGGGCGTTGTTTTCCATAGTCGCTGGGCTGCGTTGTGGGCAGGGACTCCGCTCGGTGTACGTTTGCATCCGGCGCAACTGTATCTGTGCGGCTTTGATTTGTTGCTGTGCGCGCTGCTTTGGCGTTGGCTGCCACGGCAGCGACAAACAGGAGAAACCTTGGGCGCAGGCTTGTTTCTGTATGGTCTTGCTTCGTATGGCGTGGAACTGCTGCGCGGCGATGTGAATTTTTTACTGCTGCATGGCGCGCTTTCGCCGCAGCAAGCCATGGCTGCGCTGATGGTCGTTGCGGGCGCGTTGCTCTGGATGGAGCGGCCCGCGCCGCAGCAGCATCGAGGGATCCATGCCGTCTGATATGACCCACGCCGCAGAGGCGCGTGCTTTGATTGCAGAGGCAACGGCCGTCGGCCAGCGACTCGATCAATTTCTTGTGCAGCAGTGGCCGGACTTGAGCCGGGCGCGCGTACAGCAGTGGATCGTGCGCGGCTTGGTGCAGGTGAACGACGCTACGGCCAAGGCTTCGCTAAAACTGCGTGGCGGCGAGCACATCGCTGTCGTTGGCGACCCGACGCCGGAGCCGATTCGCGCGGTGGCCGAGGAGATTCCGCTCGACATTGTTTATGAAGACAACGATCTGGCCGTAATTGCCAAGCCCGCCGGCATGATGGTGCACGCTGGCTCTGGCGCGACGGAAGAGGCACGCAGCCATGGCACGCTGGTCAACGCGCTGCTGCATTATTTTGGCGATGCCGCCGCGCTTTCGAGCGTCTCCGGCCCGGTACGTCCGGGCATTGTGCATCGGCTGGACAAGCAGACGAGCGGCTTGATTCTGGTGGCCAAGCATGACCGCGCGCACCGCAAGCTGGCCGAGATGTTTGCCACGCGGAGAATTCAGAAGACCTATATCGCGCTGGTACATGGGCACGTGGCGCGCGACACGGGCACGCTGGACGCCGCCATCCACCGCGACCGCGTGCACCGCACACGCATGACGACCAAGGGCGCGGGCGGACGCAGCGCCATCTCGCACTACCGCGTGCTGGAACGCATCAGCGGTGTCTACGGGCGTTTCACGCTGCTCGAAGTGCGCATTGAGACTGGACGCACGCACCAGATTCGCGTGCATCTGTCGTCGATCGGGCACCCTGTGGTGGGCGATGCGCTCTACGGCGCACCGAAGGAGGTGCCGTTGGTTGATGCGACACGCATCACGGGACGGGCCGCAACGCCGCGCACGCGGCGGACGACGGCGACCTCGCAGGAGAACTTCGTACTCGACCGGAATTTTTTGCATGCGGCCAAGTTGGCGCTGGTGCATCCAGAATCGGGTACGCCGATGCAGTGGGAGACTCCGCTGCCGGTGGACTTGACCGCAGCGCTGGACCGGCTGCGCTCTAGCGCCAGCAATGCTGTGCCGCCCCGCCAGCGTGGCTGATACTATGAATCTGATGCTTGGCTCGCCCCGTTGTTTTCGACATGGTGTCCGCTGCCTGTGTGTGGCGGCGATGGCTGTTTTCTTTGTGGTTGCCACCCATGCGCAGACCGCTGCCGCAGCGGCTCCGGCGCAGGCTCCCGACGACGCCAAAGCACTGAAAGACCCCAGCGGCTCAACGCTGAACACGCTGCCGCACAACCAACCCGGTGCCAATGCGGCAACGAATGCGGGTGCGGCGACAGGCACAGATGCTGGCGGCCCAAGTACTGGCGAGTATAGCTTGCGCGCGACCGTCAATGAGGTTGATCTCGTCTTCTCCGTCGTGGACAAGCACGGGCATTTCATCAAGGATTTGCAGGAGAGCGACTTCGCTCTGCTCGACAACCATCTGC
>JAJZCX010000224.1 GCA_021851625.1 Acidobacteriota bacterium
ATAGAGGAAGAGTATTCCACTGCGCTGCCCGCGTTGGAGTTTTTCTCCGCAGGCAAATCGTTCACCATCGGTGATATTGCTGTCACGCCCTTTACCATTCCGCACGACGCTGCCGATCCCGTAGGTTTTGTATTTGAAGCGGAAGGGATGCGCATCGCCGTGGCTACCGATCTTGGCTACATGCCACCAAACGTGCACGAGCAGTTGCGGCGCGCTGACCTGCTGATCCTTGAATCCAACCATGACGTGGAGATGTTGCGCGACGGCCCGTATCCCTGGTCGGTCAAGCAGCGTGTGCTTTCGCGTGTAGGACATCTTTCGAATGATGCCGCCGCGGAATTTCTGACTGGAGATTACGACGGCTACGCGCGCTGGGTGATTTTGGCACACTTGTCGGAGAGCAACAACTTGCCGGAGTTGGCACGACTGACGGCGGAGCGCGCCTTGCAGCGCCGCGCACTGCACGAGGCGTGCAACGTACGACTGGCCAGCCAAACGATGCCATTAGAAGCGATTACGTTGTAGCGATGCAGGGAAGTGTGCGGTGAAAATTGCATACGATTTTTTCGTTCAAGCAGAGAACAACTGCGCTATAATCAAAAAGATGGCTACATCGCAGAGCAATCCGGGTGTGCCGGGCAACCAGTGTATTGATCCAACCGTGGGAGACATCCTCTCCGGGTGGAGATACGATATCTCTGGCCTGCATGCCGACATGCGCAGGGATTATGAAGAGCACCTGCACAACTGTTCCCACTGTCAGTTCCGGCAAAATCTGCACCGTACCATTGACGTGCTTCTAATCGGCTTTACGACGCTTTCCGTCACAGTTTTTCTGTTGGCTCTGGCAGTCCTACACCGCTTTGAGCCGCTGCGCGGCTGGGTGCTGGTAAACTTGCAGATGCGCCAAATCTCCTTGGTCGTGACGATGCAGTTGATTGCCGTGCTGGGTTTGCTGGCCTCCACCCTGGCATGGATCCTAGTTGCTGTCGCCACCCCAGCTCCCCAATATTTGTCTGAGCAGGCCAAGGCGCTACAACAGCGTCTGCCCGGCGAACTGCGCGAGCGGTTGGCCAAGCACTCCGCGTAATGCCTTCCCAAAATTCACATCTTTACGCTGTCACGATTTGCCAAAGCTGCACTCCAAGGTGGACACTGGTGAGTCCACTATTAACTGATATTTCACGTAAGGATGGTTCAAAAAAGCATGTCAGCAAAGGAAACCGGTAGCAATCTGCCTGCCGGAGAGAATACGATTGCGCCCGCCAAGGGCAAACTCGGCATCATGATCCCCGGTATGGGGGCGGTGGCCACAACCTTTATGGCTGGCGTGGAGGCGGTTCGCAAAGGCTTGGCGCAGCCGATTGGTTCCGTCACGCAAATGGGCACCATCCGCCTAGGCAAACGCACCGACAACCGCACGCCACTGGTCAAGGATTTTGTGCCGTTGGCGGATTTGAATGACATTGTCTTCACCGGCTGGGACATCTTCCCCAGCAATATGTATGAGGCCGCCAGTACGGCCAAGGTGCTCGAAAAGGATTTGCTCGAATCCATCCGCCCCTTCTTGGAATCGATCCAGCCCATGCCTGCGGTTTTCGACCAGTACTACGTGAAGCGTCTGCAGGGCACGCACGTCAAGCAGGGCAAGAACAAGCGCGATTTGGCCGACCAAGTGCGCGCAGACATCCGCGAATTCAAAAAGAAGACCGAGCGCCAGGTGATGATCTGGTGCGGCTCGACGGAAATTTTCATTGAGCCAACGGCAGTACACGCTACGCTGGCCTCTTTTGAAAAGGGATTGGAGGCGAACGATCCGGCCATTGCTCCCTCGCAGATTTACGCTTACGCCGCGTTGATGGAAGGCATTCCCTTCGCCAATGGCGCTCCGAATCTGACGGTGGATTTGCCGGTGATGCAGGAGCTATCGCGCAAGAACAACGCTCCAATCTGTGGCAAAGACTTCAAGACCGGCCAGACGCTGATTAAGACCGTGCTCGCGCCAGCCTTCAAGGCTCGCATGTTGGGTGTCAGCGGCTGGTACTCGACCAACATTCTCGGCAACCGCGATGGCGAGGTGCTCGACGATCCAGAGTCCTTCAAGACCAAGGAAGAGTCCAAGCTGGGCGTTCTGGACTTCATCTTGCAACCGGAGCTGTATCCGGAACTGTACGGCAATATCTACCACAAGGTGCGCATCAACTACTACCCGCCTCGCGGCGACAACAAAGAGGGCTGGGATAACATCGACATCTTCGGTTGGCTGGGCTATCCGATGCAGATCAAGGTGGACTTCCTCTGCCGCGACTCGATTTTGGCCGCACCAATTGCGCTGGACCTGGTGCTCTTCTTGGATTTGGCCGCGCGCAGCAGCGAATTGCGCGGGCGGGGAATTCAGGAATGGCTCAGCTTCTTCTTTAAGTCTCCAATGACGCGCGAAGGCCTGTATCCCGAGCACGACTTGTTCATTCAGTCCATGAAGCTGAAGAACACGCTGCGCTACATTCGCGGCGAGCAACTCATTACGCACTTGGGTTTGGAGTATTACGACTAAAGCAGAGTGCGGGGTGAAAAAATGAGGCCGCGGCGAGTATCACTCGTCGCGGCCTTTGCCTTGATATCAAAAAATTGGAGATGACTGCTTAGGCGCACTTGCGCAGGATTGCCAACACGCGGCCCTGAATGGCCACGTTGGCTGCCGGAACGTAGATCGGCTGCATCTCCGCATTGGACGGTTGCAAGCGCACTCGATCCCCTTCGATGTAATAGCGCTTCAGCGTGGCCTCGGTGCCATCGACGAGCGCAACAACAATCTCGCCTTGGCGCGCCGTCTGCGTTTGCTCGACCAGCACAATATCGCCATCCACAATATGCTCATCGCGCATGGATTCGCCGCGTACTTCCAGCGCATAGACGCTCTTGTCGCCCAGAATGTCATCGAGCGAGATGGTCTCGCGGTTTTCGACTGCCTCCACGGGCCTGCCCGCCGCAATGCGGCCCAGCAGCGGCCACCGCACGCTGGCAGGCGCGCGTTGATTTTGCGGTGGCAGCACATCAATGGAGCGGCTGCGGTTATGCGCGCGGGAAAGCAATCCTTTTTTTTCCAGATTGCTGATGTGTTTGTGCACGGTGGCCAAGGAGTTTAAATCCAAGCCACGTGCGATTTCTTCAAAGGAAGGGGAGTATCCGCAACGTTCCACAAAGCCGCGGATAAAGTCGAGAACTTCTTTTTGTCGTCGCGTGATTGCCATAACGAATTTATGTTAGCGAATGAAAAGCGAATTTGCAAGGGAATTCTTTCAGAGAATTTTTAGGAAGAATTTACAGCAACTCCCGATGGCTTTGCCTCATGCGAGACCATAGATGAATTAAACGATTCACTAATTCAATTTGAGTGGATAACCGACATGATTCTGCTTGGC
Organism: Acidobacteriota bacterium; assembly: GCA_021851625.1. Lineage (GTDB taxonomy): Bacteria > Acidobacteriota > Terriglobia > Terriglobales > Acidobacteriaceae > JAJZCX01. The sequence continues at coordinate 3,423 of JAJZCX010000224.1, forward strand.
ATGCAGCGATGATAAGGTGCTCAAACTTTCTGCTAGCTTGCTTGGAAAATGCAAGAGTTAGTCGGTAACCACGAATAGTTCCCCCCCAAAGTAATCAATGTTTCTGCACTTTTTTCTTATTGACAGCAGTGAAGCTTCACTCCTATAAATGTTTAGTCCTCGCAGGTATCGTTAACAGTTGTAGTGCTGCTGCGAAATTGTGTGTCGCTTGAGGGCGACATTTATGTGTCTCCGCGTGTGCGGAAAATTTGGATTGGATTGGATGACATTGGAGGAGCAAATGGTTTTCAGGCCTTGCGTGCGCAGTTGGGTAGGAATGTGGCAGGGGTGCTTGTG
>JAJZCX010000225.1 GCA_021851625.1 Acidobacteriota bacterium
CAATCAATTGCGGAGCCAAAACAACCGCAAGCAGCAGCACGATACGAATCGGAATCGGAATACGCATACTGGGGGGAAGGCCCGCCTTTTGGAATCAGCACTCTCGCGCTCTCCCAGTGTACGACGGCCCCGCCTGCGTTGGCAGGTGTCTCTTCGGATTCGGCACAATCTTCCTAGAAACGCGCTGTTGCCAATCGCTTAGGCCGCGGCTTCTGCGTCCAGCACCGTACCCACGGCATGGATCACAGACGCAACGCGCACCGCAGCCAGTATCAACTCTTCGCTGATTCCCTTCTGCCGTAGTACCTGCTCATGCGCATCCACACATTTGCCGCAACCATTCACCGCTGAGGCCGCCACGCACCACAGTTCAAAGTCCACCGGATCGGCTCCATGCGTGCGAATTGCATTCATGCGCAGCCGCGTCGGCATCGTGGAGTATTTTTCATTTTTCGTCAGATGATGAAAGCGATAAAAGATATTGTTCATGCCCATGATGGCTCCCGCCGTTTTGGCGGCATCCACTATCTGTGCGGAGGTATGCTCCACTGCGGCGGCGGCAACAGCGCGCAGCAACACCGGCTGGCGCGTGGCCATGGCGCTGACCAACACACTGCCCCAAAGCTGCGTGGGCGTCAGTTCTGTATTCTGGCCGATCAACGTGGAGTAGTTCAGCTTCAAATCTTTGGCGTACTCTGGCAGGCTCTGGATCAACGCATCCAACGTCATTCGATTCCCTCACACAGGTTGTGCAGCCCAATAAAACGGGAGCGTATGCACCTGCAAGCGCTCCCGCCCGGAACCAGCTAAGCGCTCAGCGTCTCTTCGCCCTTGTGCCAATTGCAGGGGCACAGTTCGTCGGTCTGCAATGCGTCTAGTACACGCAGCACCTCCTGCGGATTGCGGCCCACAGACAGATCGGTAACGTAAGCAAAGCGAATCACACCCTGCGGATCGACGATGTAGGTTGCGCGCTGTGCTACTCCGGCCTGCGGATCCAAAATGCCCAACTGCTCGCACAGGTCGCGCTTGATGTCGGCCAGCATGGGGAACGGCAAATCGCGCAGGTCTTCGTGGTTGTTGCGCCAGGCCAGATGCACAAACTCGGAATCAATGCTCGCGCCCAACACTTGTGCATCGCGCGCTGCAAACTCACCATTCAACTTGCCGAAGGCCGCAATCTCCGTGGGGCAAACGAAGGTGAAATCCTTTGGCCAGAAGAAATAAATCTTCCACTTGCCGGGATAGCTCTGATCCGTGATCGTCTCAAACGCCTTGTCTTTGTTGCGGCTCACAGTGGCTGTGACGGAAAATTTGGGAAACTGCTCTCCAACACCTAACATGCTTTTACTCCTTTGAATTGAATTACTTTGAAAACTTGCACTCAAGATGCCTTTTGCGCGGATTCCTCTTTTTGGCAGGCCTGACAGCGGCCTAGAACATCCACTGCGTAGCGCTCGGCCCGAAATCCGCCGGGCAGGTGTTTTGGTTTTGCCGCCAACGGCAGAACTGCTTCGTCAATGTCAGTAATGGATTTACACACAACACAAATCAAATGGTGGTGTGCATGCGCATTCATCTCCACACGCAGTGAACCGTGATGCAGGCTCACTTCTCGTAAGATTCCACTCTCAATGAAGAGATGAATGTTTTTGTAAACGGTTGCAAGAGAAATAGAGGGAATGCGTCTGCGCACGCGCAGATAAACGTCCTCCGGGCTGGGATGGCCGTGCATCTTCTGCATGGCCTCATAAAGCACCTGGCGCTGATGCGTCACCGCCAGACCATGCCTGCCGCAGAGTTCTCGAAATGAATGAGAAATTTCCTCTTTCACAATTATCTATTGAACGATAATAATTATTGTTTGTCAAATACCAGCCATTACGGTTGGATCGAGTGGTGATCTTTGCCCCAATTGAAGTAGTGACCCAAAATCATTTTTACAATCAGATGGTCGGTTCCCGCAGTTGCGCCCCAGCCCGCGCCCACGTTGATCTCCCACTTTGGCGAGACAAAAAGATTGACAACCGGAAAAAACTGCTGCTGCTGGTTGTGCAGGGAAACAAATTCTCCGAATTGGCCATAGTAGCCGTAATACTCCAGCCCAACGTTGTAATACTTGTTGGGTTGAAAGGTCAGCGTGGCCGCAGGGCCAAAGGTCAACCCTCCGGGAGAAACATCTCGATAGTAGAGATCGCGCTGTTGCGCGTTATAGTCCGCTGGGGGCAGCACCGGATGGATACCCCAATCCATCGTCGTGTTCACCGACCAGTACCACTTTCCCAACGTTTGATCGATGATGGGCATGATCTGCCATGACCAAGTGGGATTGGCAAATTCTGGCCGAGCGTAGCCAATTTCGTTCGACAAACTCAACCCCACCGGCCAATGCCAACTGGGTGGAACGCGCACTCGCGGGCGAATGTGATCGCCGACCCACTGAACGCCATTGCCGTTGCGCTCTGCGGTAAAGATGTAGAAGCCGACCTCCGACCAATCGTTGACGCCCTGCGTCAACTCGATGGTCTCGTGCTCCTGTCCCTGCGTGGGCAACATGCCATATTGGGGCACGGTGCTGCCTTCGACGGTGTAATTGCTATGCAACTCCGTCAGCAAAGTTTTGGGAGCGATGGTCTCCGATGGATAGACCTGAATCTCGTAGTTGTTTTGTGCGGACGCCATGCCAGCGTACAGCAAGGCGCATACCGTTACGCAGAAAAATACACCAATGCGCATGTATCGAATATGCCCTCGCCTCTATGTTGCCACACAACGGCGATGGACGCATCAATTGGGACGTTGTTTTTGGCCGCGACGGAAGCGCTCATCAATGGGCTGGCGACCGCTAAAACCAGACTCCATCGTGTGCCAGTATTGAATTTCCGACTCACCCATCTTCCAGCACAGCAGAACCGTTTCCTCGCCAAGCCGGCAGGGGAAATCTAACAGCCCTTTTTCGATGTCCTTCACCTGCACGCCGATGGAGTCGATCTCTTGCAGAGTGTCCTTGACCTGCTGCACGGCTACTTCGCGCTCTGCGCGGCGACGAGCGACCTGTGCAATGGGCACCAACATTCCGCCCTGCAAAAAAATACGCTGCGACAGACCCTGCAAATCCTCTTCGACGCCTTCCGCCGTTTCGCGCGCCTGCATGGCGCGTTTCATCAAGGATTCCAACACCGGGATCAACGTCTGCGCTTCATCGAGTGAGAAGGTTTTCATGAATGTTGCATCCAACTCCCTGTTGGCATTATCCATGAATTTCCAGCATCCGATCCAGCGCCACGCGCGCCCAATGCTTCACGTCGTCACTGACGCGAATGCGATTGACCACCGTGCCCTCAACCAGATTCTCCAACGCCCACGCCAAATGCTGCGGTGTAATGCGAAACATCGTGGTGCAGAGGCAGCCGGCGTCGTCCAGCGTGATGACACGCTTGCCCAGCGGCGCAAAGCGTTTGCCCAGTCGATGGACCAGATGAATCTCTGTGCCCACGGCAAACATGGTGCCCGTCGGAGCCTGTTCAATCGTCTGAATAATGCGCTCGGTCGAGCCAATCACGTCTGCCTTCTGGCAAACCTCCAAGCGACACTCTGGATGCACGACCACCTGAATGCCCGGGTAGGTCGCGCGAACGCGATCCACATGTTCCGGCAAAAAGCGCTGATGCACGGAGCAATGGCCCTTCCACAAAATCACACGCGCAGCGCGCAGCCGCTCTGGCGTTTGGCCGCCTTGGATCTGATAC
>JAJZCX010000226.1 GCA_021851625.1 Acidobacteriota bacterium
ACGCATGTAATCTGGCGTAATGTGCGACTCGCGGCCCAGTTGATCCAGGCTTTCCGTCACCGCCCAGTGGCTGGTGCCAAAGGCGAGGACGCCGACCTTGCTCTTGTTGCTGACTTCGAGCACCGGTTTGGGAACCAACGTGCGCGCAGTCTCAAACTTGCGCGACAGGCGGAGCATGTTGTTTTCGTACTCGTCGGGGCGCTCGGAGTAGAGAGCCTTTTCATTGTGGCCGGAGCCGCGCGTGAAGTAGGCGGCAGCGGGATGGTCGGTGCCGGGAAGCGTGCGATAGGGAATGCCGTCGCCGTCCACATCCTTATAGCGGGCAAAGCCACCGCGCTCTTCCAGTTGTTGTGCGTTGAGCACTTTGCCGCGGTGGATCGGCTTTTCAGGATAGGCAAACGGCTCGGACATCCAGTTGTTCATGCCGAGGTCGAGATCGGAAAGCACGAAGATCAGCGTCTGCAATTGCTCCGCGAGATCGAAGGCGGCGATGGCGAACTCGTAGCACTCTTTCACGGATGCGGGCAGCAGCATGACATGTTTGGTGTCGCCGTGCGAGAGGCCTGCGATGAAGGTGAGGTCGCCTTGCGAGGTGCGCGTGGGCATGCCCGTGGAGGGGCCGGTGCGCTGCACGTCAATGATGACGCCGGGAATTTCCGTGAAGTAGGCGAGGCCGGCAAACTCCGCCATCAGCGAAATGCCGGGGCCGGAGGTGGCCGTCATGGAGCGAGCGCCCGCCCAGCCTGCGCCGAGCACCATGCCGATGGCGGCCAGTTCATCTTCCGCTTGAACGATGGCAAAGCTGGCCTTGCCGTCCTGCTCAATGCGATGGCGCTTCATGTAGCTGATGAGTTGCTCGACGACGGAGGACGAGGGCGTGATGGGGTACCAGGTGACAACGCTGACGCCAGCGAACAAAGCTCCGACGGCTGTGGCGGCGTTGCCGTCGATGATGATCTTGCCATCGGTCGCGTGCATCGGCTCGACGACGTAAGGGTCTTGCTTCGGCAGCGAGCTGGCGGCGAAGTCGAATCCGGCGCGCACGGCGCTCAGGTTCAACTCGGCGGCCTTCACCTTTTTGGAGAACTGCTTGCGCACGGACTGCTCAATCTTTTCCATGTCGATCGAGAACAGTTGCGCGGCGATGCCGACGTAGACCATGTTCTTGACCAGCTTGCGAACTTTGGCCTCCGCGCCAGTGGCGGCGGTGATCTGGTCAAAGGGCACGGGGTAGAATGTGAGGTCGTTGCGCAGCTCGTTGAGCTTTTGCGATTCATCGTAGATGACCGCAGCCCCGGCTTCGAGCGCGAGCACATCCTGCTGGGCCGTCTCCGGGTTCATGGCGATCAGAATGTCATTGGTGGCCTTGCGTGCGACCCACCCCTGCTTGCTGGCGCGAATGGTGTACCAAGTGGGCAGTCCGGCGATGTTCGACGGAAACAAGTTCTTGCCGGAAACGGGCACTCCCATGCGAAAAATGCTGCGCAGCAGCACGCTGTTGGCGGATTGTGATCCGGAACCGTTGACGGTGGCAATTTGAATGGAAAAGTCGTTGACGATCTGCTTTCCCTGCGTGGCGAGGCCTGGTGCGGGCTGGCCCTGCACCACTAGACCGCTGGTGGTCATTGAAGAATGCGTCCCTTCCGTGGATTCGATTGGCTGCCGTGTGAGCTAGGGCGGAGGTACACGATCCGTTGCGTCACACTCCATTGTATTCCAGATGCGTTCTGGAATGTCGATGCGCTGTTGCCTGCGCAGGTTACCGTGGGGTTCCCGCTTCCATGTCATTCCGAGCGAGCGGAAGCGAGTCGAGGAATCTGCGGTTCGCCGCTTTTAATAACAACCGCAGATCCCTCCACTGCGTCCGCCAGAGGCGGACTTCGGTCGGGAGGACAATGTATTTTTGCGATTGGCTTGGTGGATGCGCACGGCCCCAAAATCACTGTGTCATTCTGAGGAGCGGAGCGACGAAGAATCCAGAGGGTGCAGGCGTCAGGGTGTTCGCAAACATTCTCTGGATTCTTCGCTGCGCTCAGAATGACTCATTTTATTGGTAGAAATTATCTCTTTGCGAAGATTGTCTTTCGGCGGAGATTTTCTCTTGGTGGAGATTGTCTCTTGGCGGAAATTTTCGCACTGCAAACGCTTTGTCATTCCGAGCGAGCGGAAGCGAGTCGAGGAATCTGCGGTTCCACCCATTCAATACTGCTGCAAATTTTTATAACGCAGCGTGTAGCTGCTCAACGTGCGGATGTAGTTGCCGCGTTCGAAGGCCGACGGATCGGGTGCGGAGCGGCGGCTCAGGCTGCCACGCATCTGGCGGATGGAGGTGTACTCATGCTCGCGCATCCAGCGCAGCAGGCCGCTGTGCAGGGTGTCGATGTGGCCCACGCCGTGGCGCAGCAGTGCCGAGGCAAGCTGCACCACCTGCGCTCCAGCCATGATGGATTTCAATACATCTTCAACGCCATGCACACCGCCGGTGACGGCCAACTCCGCACGCAGATGGCCGTAAAGGATGGCGACCCAATGCAAGCGCAGCAGCAACTCTTCTGGGCGGCTGAGCGTGAGCCTGGGCACCACGGCGAGATTTTCAATGTCGAAGTCGGGCTGATAAAAGCGATTGAAGAGCACCAGCGCATCGGCTCCGGCGTCGTCCAACTGGCGCGCCAAGTGGGGAATGCTAGTGAAGTAGGGCGAGAGCTTTACGGCCAAGCGCAATTGCACGCTCTGGCGAACGCGCAGCACAAGGTCGATAAGGCCGTCTTCAATAATGGCGCTGGTCTTTAGAAATCCCGTGGCCAGCGCGTAGGTGTTCAGTTCGAGCGCATCGGCTCCGGCCTGCTCAATCTCTTGCGCAAAGCGCACCCAGCCGCCGGGCGTTGCGCCGTTCAGGCTGGCGAGGATGGGAATCTCGCAGCGGCTTTTCGCCGCGCGAATCAGGTTGAGGTAATGCTCCATTTCATGGTGCAGGCTGGGCGTGCCGGGGAAGTAGTCGAGGGACTCGGCGAAGGATTCTGTGCCGCGCGTCAGGTCGTTTTCCAGCGCGGCGTTTTCCAGCAATATCTGCTCCTCAAAAATGGACGGCAGCACAATGGCCGCTGCGCCCGCATCTTCCAAGCGCAGAATGTTGTCGAGCGACTCGCCCAGCGCAGAGGCCGCGGCGACCAGCGGGCTTTTCAGGTGCAGCCCCAGGTAGTCGGTGCGCAGAACGGGTTCGGTTTCCAGCATCGGTTCTGCATCAGCTCCGTTCATTGTTCTTGTCCTTTCTTGCCCAGCGGCGCAACTTCACCCTCGCGCTCCGGTGGCGCAACGTTCGGCGTGGTGCCGCGGCCCGGCATCGAAGCACGTGCGGAGTAGACGCGCCACTCGCGCTCGACATCATCCTGCGCCTGTTGCAGTAGATGCTTGGCCGTTTCGGGATGGCTGCGCGCAAGCATGGTGTAGCGGGCCTCGTGGTAGGCATAGTCCTTGAGCGCCATTGTGGGCGCGCGCGAATCCAGTTGGAAGGGATTTTTTCCTTCCGCGCGCAGGGCCGGGTTGTAGCGCATCAGCGGCCAGTAGCCGGAGAGCACCGCGTTCTTCTGCTGCTCGATGCCATAAGCCATGTCGTAGCCGTGCGCGATGCAGTGGCTGTAGGCCAGAATGAGCGCGGGGCCGTCGTAGGCCTCAGCCTCTTGGAAGGCTTTGACGGTCTGCGCATCGCTGCCGCCCATGGCCACGCGCGCCACGTAGACC
>JAJZCX010000227.1 GCA_021851625.1 Acidobacteriota bacterium
CCGATCTAAAAAATCCCGTCTTCGTGCTCGACGAGATCGACAAGATGGCCTCGGACTTTCGCGGCGATCCGGCCTCGGCGCTGCTCGAAGTGCTAGACCCGGAGCAGAACGCCAGCTTTCAAGATCACTACCTCGACGTGGAGTATGACCTGTCGCAGGTGCTCTTCGTGGCCACGGCCAATGTGCTGCACACCATCCCCGCAGCGCTGCAAGATCGCATGGAGATTCTGCGTCTGCACGGCTACACGGAAAATGAAAAGGTGGAAATCGCCAAGCAGTATCTCATCAAAAAGCAGCGCGAGGCCTGCGGCCTGACCGAAAAAAATATCGTCTTCCGCGACGATGCGATTCAGGAGATCATTCGCGGCTATACGCGCGAGGCCGGCGTGCGCAACTTGGAGCGCGAGATCGGAAACCTCTGCCGCAAGGTGGCGCGCCGCGTCATCAACAACGGCCCCAAATATAAGGAAGAGGTCACCGCGGCGACCTTGCAGGAGTTGGCTGGCGTCACCAAATACCGCAGCTCGCAAGTGCATGAGCACAACGAGATCGGCTTGGTCACCGGCTTGGCGTGGACGGAGGTCGGCGGCAGCATCCTCTCAACCGAAGTGCAGGTGCTCGACGGCAAAGGCAAGCTCACGCTCACCGGCCAGCTTGGCGACGTGATGCAGGAGTCGGCGCAGGCCGCGCTCTCCTACATTCGCAGCCGCGCGCATCACCTGGGCTTGGCGCGCGACTTTTACCGCAACGTGGACATTCACGTCCACGTGCCCGAAGGCGCAATTCCCAAGGATGGTCCCTCGGCGGGCATCACCATGGCCACAGCCTTGGCCAGCGCGCTCACACGCATCCCCGTGCGCCGCGACCTCGCCATGACTGGCGAAATCACGCTGCGCGGCACCGTGCTGCCCATCGGCGGCCTCAAAGAAAAGCTGCTCGCTGCGCACCGCGCCGGCGTCTTTGAAGCAATTATGCCGGAGGAAAATCAGAAGGATATGGCCGACGTGCCTGAGAATTTGAAGTCGTCGATGAAGCTGCACTTTGTATCAACGATGGATGAGGTGCTCAAGATCGCCCTCGCAGGTCCGCTGCCAGAGATTGCCGAAGATGCTCCCGGCGTGCTCTCGGTTGTGCCCACCACGCGCGGTCCGGAGACCATTCGGCAGTAGCGCAACAAGAATCTGCGGTTCTTGTGCATGAAGGCGAACCGCAGATCCCTCCACTCCGCTTCGCTCCGGTCGGGATGACAATGTGTTTGTGGTTTGGCAGGGTTGACGCGCCCGCGCCATAGACACTTTGTCATTCCGAGCGAAGGCTGCGCAGCAGCCGCAGTCGAGGAATCTGCGGTTCCCTTCTCAGCCAACAACCAACCGCAGATCCCTCCACTCCGCCTCGCTCCGGTCGGGATGACAATGTGTTTGTGGTTTGGCAGGGTTGATGCGCCCGCGCCATAGACACCTTGTCATTCCGAGCGAAGGCTGCGCAGCAGCCGTAGTCGAGGAATCTGTGGTTTCGTTTTCAGCCAACAACCAACCGCAGATCCCTCCACTCCGCTTCGCTCCGGTCGGGATGACAATGTGTTCGTGGTTCGGAGTGTTCACCCAGAAGGTCAAGGTGTGTTTCGTGTGGGAATTTCCACTCTACAACGAGTCATTCTGAGCGCAGCGAAGAATCCAGAGAGATTCGGCTCTACATACCCAACATGCATTTTCTGGATTCTTCACTCCCGTTGGTCGCTCAGAATGACTTGGTGCATTTGAGGGTTTGTCATTCCAACCGAAGTCCGCAGCCGTAGTCGAGGAATCTGCGGTTATGCCAACGGCTCCGCGCCCACATACACCGGCTCCTGCTCCAGTGCGATGCCGAACTGCTCCGCGACGCGCGCGCAGATCGCATCGCGCAGCGCCAGCATCGCCGCCGCGGTTGCTCCGCCGCGATTGACCAGCGCCAGCGTGTGCTTGCTGGAAATGCCCGCCGCGCCCAGCGCTGTACCTTTGGCAAAGCCTGCCTGCTCGATCAACCACGCTGCGGGAATCTTCACGCAGCCTGCACCGGCGGTGAAGTGCGGCATCGTTGCGTACCGCTTCGACAGTTGTTCCGCCTGCTCCGCGGCAATCACAGGATTCTTAAAAAACGATCCGGCACTGTGGCAATCCGGATCGTTCGGCGTCAGCAGCATTCCCTTGCGTTGGCGAATGGTGCGCACCGCGGCACGCACCGCTGCCAGAGTGGGCCGCTCTGCGCGTCCGACAAAGTGCTGCGCCAAATCTTTGTAGGCGAGCAGCGGCTCGCCATTGCGCCGCAGGCGATAGGTCACGCTTGTCACCATGTAGCGCTCGCGCTCAGTCGTGTTGAAGCGGCTGCTGCGATAGGCAAACTGGCACTCGGCGTTGTTGAACTCCACCCAACGCAGGTTGGTGCGATCCAGCGCGCGCACGGATGCAATCGTCGCGCTGACCTCCTGCCCGTACGCACCCACATTCTGCACCGGTGTGCCGCCCACCGTGCCGGGAATGCCAGAGAGACACTCCACGCCCGCACAGTTCTGCTCCACCGTTGCGGCGACAAAGGCATCCCACTCCTCACCCGCCGCTGCGGTAAAGAGCACGTCCTCTCCATCCGTCTGTTGCTGCACGCCCCGCAATGCGATGTGCACCACGCAGCCCGGAAAGCCAGCGTCCGACACCAGCAGATTACTGCCGCCGCCCAGCACAAAGAGCGGCAGGCCATGCTCACGCGCAAACTCCACAGCAGCGGATACGTCCGCCTCGCTGTGCGCCTGCGTGAACCAACGCGCCGGGCCGCCAATGCCCAGCGTCGTGTACGGAGCTAAAGAAATGTTCTGCTGCATCTCCACCGCTTCAGCCTAAATCATCACGCGCATTCATCTGGCGCCGATTGCGCATTTGCGTCTTTTCCCGCGCGTGGGGCATCCAACCTTATAATGAAGTAGACGGCGGCCAAGGCTCTATGCTGGCCACTCACTGCCCGGAGGAACTCATACTCATGTACCCAGAACTGATGGTCATCCCCATGCGCGAGGAGATGACACGCGCCGGAATTCAAGAAACTCGCACCGCCGCCGATGTGGACTCCGCACTGGCTCAGCCGGGCACCACGCTGGTCGTGGTCAACTCCATCTGCGGCTGCGCCGCGGGAAAGATGCGCCCCGGCGTGCGCATGGCTCTGCAACACTCCACGCGCCCGGAGCACGCCATCACCGTCTTCGCCGGCCAGGACCGCGAAGCCACAGAAAAGGTACGCAGCTACTTCGTCGGCCATCCGCCCAGTTCGCCCGCCGTGGCCATTCTGCGCGATGGCAAGCTCGTCTATCTGATGCAGCGCTCGGCGATTGAGACCTCGACAGCGCCCGCCATTGCGCAGGAACTCACGCGCGCCTTCGATGAGTTCTGCACCAAGACAACCGCGTAGTTGCTGCAATTTGTTGCCCTAGCGAATGGGGTGCGAGGCCGCACCCGCTGTCGTTCTGATCAGGGCCGTACACCAAACAAACTTTGTCATTCCGAGCGAAGGCTGCGTAGCCGCCGGAGTCGAGGGATCTGCGGTTTCGTTCTCAGCCAACAAGAACCGCAGATCCCTCCACTCCGCTTCGCTCCGGTCGGGATGACAATGTGTTTGTGGTTTGGCAGGGTTGATGCGCCCGCGCCATAGACACCTTGTCATTCCGAGCGAAGGCTGCGCAGCAGCCGTAGTCGAGGAATCTGCGGTTCCCTTC
>JAJZCX010000228.1 GCA_021851625.1 Acidobacteriota bacterium
CGAGGCCGCTGCCGCCGTCACGCCCGATGTGCATGAGTTTGGTCCCGGAGCGGTTGCCGTCACGCTGCGCATCAATGGCAAAGAGCACGCGCTCCAGATCGAGCCGCGCACCACGCTGGCCGAAGCCTTGCGTATGCACCTGGGATTGACCGGTACCAAGATCATCTGCGACCGCGGCTCTTGCAGCGGCTGCACCGTGCTGCTGGATCGCACCCCCGTCAATAGCTGTTCGCTGCTGGCCATGGACGCCGTTGGCCACTCCGTGACCACGATTGAAGGCATCTCTACCGAGGACACATTGCATCCGGTGCAGGCGGCCTTTGTGAAGCATGATGCTTTGCAGTGCGGCTTCTGCACGCCGGGCATGGTGATGAGTTGCACGGCGCTGCTAGAGCGCAACCCCAAGCCCACCGAGGCCGAGGTACGCAAGGCCATCTCTGGCAACCTCTGCCGTTGCGGCACCTATCCCAAGATCTTCGCGGCCATGCACGAGACAGCCGAACAGAACGCGCACAGCGCGTAAAGGAGTAGAAGCGATGGCGACCGGCAGCAAATCCTCCCCAGAGCAGTCCGCCCAGTCCGGCACACGCACCGTCGAGATGCCCGTTGGCGTACCCGGCTATACGCTCCACGAGGAGCAGCGCACCATCCCGGCCAGTGAGCCGCCGGTGCTGCCCGTCAACACGGAACTGAAGTACATTGGCCATCCCACCTCGCGCTGGGATGGTCGGCAAAAGGTCTCTGGCCGCGCCGTTTACACCGCGGACATGCAACTGCCGGGCATGCTCTACGCCAAGTTCGCCAATGCCAGCGTGGCCCACGCCAAGATTCTCTCCATCGACACCAGTGCAGCCGAGCGTATGCCCGGAGTCAAAGCCGTCCACGTAATTGAGCGCGTGCTTGGCCCCGCCGTGCTGCGCAACCCGGCGCTGGAGACACCCTCAAAATATCCGATCGTGCGCTATGCGGGCCAGCCCATCGCAGCCGTAGCCGCCACCACGCAGGCCCAAGCCGATGCAGCCGCGCGAAGCATTCGCGTGCAATACCAAGAGATGCCCTTCGTCGTCGATCCTGCCGAGGCGCGCAAGTCCGATGCGCCGCAGGTCTTTCCCGGCCCGGCGGATCAAGCTGGCTCTGCCGGCGGTGGCGGCGGCCCGCACAATGTTCCGCAGACGGGCAACATTCACGGCCCCGCCGTGCACGCGGTTGGCGATGTGGAGCAAGGATTCCAGAACGCAGACGTCATCGTCGAAGGCCGCTATCGCACGCAGGTGCAAACGCACTCTGCGCTGGAAACCCACGGCGTGGTTGCCGATTGGAAGCCGGGCATGCTCACCGTTTGGGCCTCCACGCAGGGCACGGCCAGCGTGCGCGAGGAGTTGGCAGGCTTCTTCCAGTTGCCCATATCGCAGGTGCGCGTGATTACCGAGTTTATGGGCGGCGGCTTTGGCGCCAAGTTCGGCGCAGGCAATCCCGGCGTGGTTGCTGCGACTCTCTCCAAGAAAACCGGAGCGCCGGTGCGCCTCATGCTCGACCGCAAAGAGGAGCATCTCTCCGTTGGCAATCGACCCGACTCCGACCAGACGCTGCGCATTGGCGCGAAGAAGGACGGAACGATCACGGCGATTCAGCTTACCAGCTATGGCACGGCGGGCTGCGGCACGGGAGCCGGTTGCGCCGGACCGGCCAGCAACATGTACAAATGGGCCGCACTGCACACGGCGGAAAACGATGTCTTCATCAACGCCGGGCCAGCCGCAGCCTTTCGCGCTCCCGGCCATCCGCAGGGAGCCTTTGCTCTGGAGCAAACCATCGACGAGCTGGCCATACGGCTCAGCATGGACCCGCTGGCGCTGCGTGACCGCATCGACGAAAATCCTGTGCGCCGCGTCGAGCGCCAGATCGTCCGCGAAAGTGCGCTGTGGAAGTCGCGTAATCCCGTCGCAGGCGCTGACTCCGGCCACATCAAGCGCGGCGTCGGCATAGCGCAATCGGTCTGGTATCGCTTTATCGAGTTGAACTCCGCCGCCGAAGTGCGCGTGCATCGTGACGGCTCGCTGGAGGTTCTCTCAGCGGTGCAAGACATTGGCACAGGCATCAAAACGGTGCTGGCGCAGATTCTAGCCGAAGAGTTTGGCGTGCCGCCTGCACAGATTGACGTCAAAGTCGGCGACACAAATTACCCCATCGGGCCAAACTCCGGCGGCAGCCGCACCACGTCCTCCCTCACGCCCGCCGTGCGCGATGCCGCATGGCAGGCCAAGCAGCAGTTCCTGGCCAACATCGCACCTGCCTACGGCGTTGCCGCAAACGATCTCGAACTGGTCCACGGTGAGGTGCGCAGCCGATCTGGCAAGATGCAGCCCGTTGCCTTCCGTCGTGCAGCGGCCAAATTGTCCACCGATCAAATCTCCGCGCGCGCGCAGCGCATTCCAGACTACGCCCCCAGCCAATACATCACCTATGGCGGCATGGATGTGGCCGAGATCGAAGTGGACACGGAGACGGGACGCATCCACGTGCGCCGTGTGCTGGCCGTGCATGATTGCGGGCGGCCCATGAACCCCTTGGGCGTCATCAGCCAGATCAATGGCGGCGTGATTCAGGCCGTCTCCTATGCACTCTTTGAGCATCGCCTGCTCGACCCCACGCTTGGCCACATGGTCAACGCCAATCTGGACATGTACAAGATCGCCGGTGCGCGTGAGATTCCAGAGATTCACGTCGAGTTGGTGCCCAGCTATATCGGGCAAAGCTCCACGGACGCCTCTGGCATCGGCGAAGCGGCGGGTATCATCGCCACCGGCGCGGCCATTGGCAACGCCTTTTACAACGCCACAGGCAAACGCATTCGGCAGATACCCATGACGCCCGCGCAGGTCTTCACCGCGCTGGGCACGCTGCCCCAAGGAAATGAGGCCGTATGAATCCATTCGTTCTTGCCGATTGCACCACCGTGGACGCGGCTCTGGCGCAGCTTGCCGGGCAGTCCAAGCAAACGACCGCAGTCAAGGCGGGCGGCATCGACCTGCTCGACCGCATGAAGAACGGCATCACCGACCCGGAGCGGCTGATCAACATCCGCAACATTCCCACGCTGCGCGGCGTGCAGGAGACCAAAGACGGCGTCACGCTTGGCCCGCTGGTGACGCTGGCCGAGATCAGCGAGCATCCACTGCTGCGCACGCACTACTCCGCGCTGGCCGACGCTGCCGGACATGCCGCCACACCGCACATCCGCAACGTGGCTACGCTCGGCGGCAATTTGTTGCAGCACGTGCAGTGTTGGTACTATCGCTCGCCCGACTACAAATGCCTGCGCAAGGGCGGCGAGGAATGCTTCGCGCAAGAAGGCCAGAACCAATACCACGCCATCTTTGACAACGGTGTCTCAGCCACCATTGTTCCCTCCTCCACCGCCGTCGCGCTGGTCGCGCTGGACGCCAGCGTGGAGTTATCCAGCGCCAAAGGCAAACGCACCGTTCCGCTCAGCGAGTTCTACGTGAAACCGGAGACCGATCCGACCAAAGAGTATGTACTCGCGCCGGAGGAACTACTCACCGCAGTGCACATTCCCAAGCCCGCCGCAGGCACACGCTCGGCCTACCAAAAATATGGCGAGAAGGAGAGCTTCGACTGGCCCATCGCCGACGCTGCTGTAGTGCTGCGCATGCAAGGCGACCTGTGCCAGCAAGCGATCATCGTTCTGGGCGCAGCCTCACCCACACCTCGT
>JAJZCX010000229.1 GCA_021851625.1 Acidobacteriota bacterium
GACGCTGGAAAAATCTTCTCTCACCTACACGGTGACGCATCCGCTGCATGTCATTCGCGGCACCAGCCACGCCGCGCGCGGCAAGGGTGTTTGCAATGCCGGGCTGTGCAATTTTCTGGTTGCCGTGCCCGTGCAGACCTTCGACTCCGGCGACAGCAACCGCGACCTGCACATGCTGCAAGTGACGCGCGGCGCGCAGTTCCCCATGGTCACCGTGCGCTTGAGCCTGCCCGAATCCCAACTGAACGGGCCGGTGCTGCATTGCGATTTGGAGATTCAATTCTCCGGCCAGACCGTACAGTACAAACAGGTGCCCTTTACGCAAACCATACAAGGCAAGGAGCGGCACATCGTGGGCACAATTCCCGCCACGGTTTCGGATTTCAAGATTGATCCGCCGTCATTCTTTACCGTGCCGATCCGCAATGAGATTCCCATCCAAGTGGATGCAACCTGGCAGCAGCAGTAGGCGGAGCGGCTTGCGACGCGCTTAGAGGCCCAGCGTGCTCCACAGCGCATCAACGCGGGCGCGGGTGGCTGCGTCCATGCGCAGGCCCTCTGGCCACGGGCGCGTGAAGCCCTCCGCGGCCCACTTGCGCGTGGCGTCGATGCCCATCTTGCTGCCGTAATTCGGCAGGCGCGAGGCGTGGTCGAGTGAATCGACCGGCCCCATCGTGAATTGAATATCCCGCTCCGGGTCAATGTTGTTGGCCACGCGCAGCGTCACCTCACGCAAATCCTGCACGTCGCAATCCTCATCCACCACCACCACGCACTTGGTGAACATGGCCTGGCCCATTGACCAGATGCCATGCATCACCTTGCGCGCCTGCCCCGCATAGCTCTTGCGGATGGAGACGATCATCAGGTTATGAAAGACGGCCTCGGCGGGCAGATGGATGTCCACAATCTCCGGCAGCGTCAGACGCATCAGCGGTAAAAAGATGCGCTCAACGGCCTTGCCCATCCATGCGTCCTCCATCGGCGGCTTGCCCACCACCGTGGCCGCGTAGATGGGATTTTTTCTGTGCGTAATGCAGGTGATGTGGAAGACCGGATAGTCATCCGGCAACGTGTAAAAGCCGGTGTGGTCGCCAAATGGCCCCTCGCTGCGTAGCTCGTCCGTGCGCACGTAGCCTTCGAGAATCATCTCCGCCGTCGCAGGCACTTCGAGATCGACCGTCTCGCACCGAACCAAATCGACTGGCTTCTGGCGCAAAAATCCTGCAATCAGAAACTCTTCCACCTCTGGTGGTGCGGGCACAATTGCGGCGAAGGTCGTTGCCGGATCGGTGCCAATGGCCACTGCGACCTCCAAACGATCGGCCTTCGGCGCAGCCCAGGCATGCATGGAATGCACTGCGCTGTTGGTCGCAGGCAGTGTCGCTCCGCCGCCGGTTGCTGCCATCACGGCCACGCGCGCGGCTGCGGCGTCATCGCCATGAGCGGCATCGGCTGCGGCCTGGCGCAGACGTTCGCGGTAATGCTCCGCGGCCACCTTTTGCCGCTGCCAATGCATGCCGGTGGTCTGGCCATCGTAGACCTGCATTCTGTACATGCCCATGTTGCGTTTGCCGCCGGGCTTGCCATCGCCGGCTGCGTGGCGAGGGTCGCGCGTAATCACGCACGGCAGTGTGATGAATCGACCGCCATCACCGGGCCAGCATTGCAGAATGGGAAAATCGAGCACGCTGAAGTTCTCGCGCAAAATCACTTCTTTGCACGGCGCATCCTTGGCGCTCACTGTGCGCGGAAAAAATTTTCCCATCTCCGCGAGCATGGGCAACATGCGCATCTTGTCGAGAAAGCCTTCTGGCGAGCGCACGTTCATCATCTCGTGAATGCGTGCGGCAATGGCGTCGAGCGAATCGGTGTTCAGCGCCATCTGCATGCGCCGCTCGCTGCCAAATTGATTCATCAGCACGCGCGCGCCGGGGTAGCCCTTGACGCGCTCAAAGAGCAGCGCCGGGCCGCCGGGCGCATATTGTTTCTGCGCGCCGGGCCAACTCAGCTTGGACACGCGGTCGGCAATCTCGGCCATCTCCAAGATGGGATCCACCTCGACGGAGATGCGTCGCAGTTCTCCAGCGCGCTCCAGTTGCTCCACCCATGCCCGCAGATCGTCCATCGCCACGCTGCACACTCCTTTTGCTGAAAAAACACTCGCGTCTATGCAAGATCGCGATCCACACACCGCCAACACCTTGCCATTCCAACCAAAGTCCGCTGCAAGTGAGATGACAAATTCTCTTTAGTGCGAGCCTCGCTCAGAATAACAACTCGTAGCATGGAGTCATTCTGAGGAGCAAAGCGACGAAGAATCCAGAGAGTATTGGCACGGCACACCAGCGTGTATCCTCTGGATTCTTCGCTCCTGCTAGTCGCTCAGAATGACTCAGTTCACTGGAGCAAGCCTACAGCGCGTTGGCCTCTTCGAGCACATGCTCTTCGTTCTCAGAGGACTGCGCCACGCTGCGCAGCGAGACATGCTCCAAGCGAGCGAAAAACAGCCCGGCGGGAATCACGCTCAAAAATGTCGCCAGATACAGCAGCAATCCACAGGCCGTGGCCGCCTCCGGTCCAATGCCGAGCACGCTGATCATGGCGTGAATCGTGGCCAACTGCGAGCCACCGCCCACCACGGGCAGTTGCAGCACCGAGCCGAACATGCTGTACATCATTAAAATAATCGTCTGCGCTGCGGGAATGGAAGCCAGTTCTGGCAGGCGGAAGGCGTGCACCACCTGCACGTAGGCCAGCGCGATCATGCCCCACGTGGCAAACGACCAGAAGAGTGCGGCCAGTAAACTCGATGCGCTCTGAATCGTATCGAGGCCGTGACTGAAGGCGAGAATCTTTTCCTGCGCGTGGTGGCCCGCAGCGGGAGAGATCCATCCAAAGATACGCGCGAAGAACGCGGCCACACGCGCACCAGCCAGTCGTGCAGCCACAGCTAATGCGCCCAACAACACCGCAGCCAGCATGGCCAGATAGCCCGCGCGACGAAAGTCTTGACTGTACGGCAGCAGCCGCACCGAGTGGCTGAAGGTGAGCGTGCAGGCGATGATGGTCGCCGCTGCGAAAAGATCAAAGACGCGCTCAACAGCGTAGACGGCAATCTGCGAGGTGAAGGTGATTTGTTGCCTGCGTGCGACCAGATACGGGCGAACAAATTCGCCCAGTCGTCCCAGTACGGCGACAGCGGTGAAGCCGATAAACTGCGAGGGCATCAGCGCGGAGGGCTTGGCCGGCGATACGGGGCGCAGAAAGACGCTCCAGCGAAAAGCGCGCGTGGCGTACGCACCATAAATGAGCGCAACCGCCACCAGCACGCGCAGCCAAGAGATCGAATCAAAGACGCGCGCCAGCACCGACCATTGAAAGCTGCGGAACATGCGGAATTGCAGCCACGCCAGCAGCGCAAGGATCAGAAGCACTGCCGACATTAGAAGCCATCGTTTTGCTTTCATGTGAATGGGAACTCTTTCAATGCGAGGAATACGCGCCCGCTGCGTTCATCTGCGTTTGTGCCGATGCCTGCGTGGCGGCGTGCGCAAGCTGACGCTTGCGGCGGTTGAAGTCGTGAATGACGCGCGCTACGTAAAGTCGCGTCTCCGGGTAGGGCGGAATGCCGTGATACTTGTCCACCGCCTCTGGCCCCGCGTTGTAGGCAGCCAGCG
>JAJZCX010000230.1 GCA_021851625.1 Acidobacteriota bacterium
GATTCCTCGACTACGGCTGCTGCGCAGCCTTCGCTCGGAATGACAAAGTGTCTATGGCGCGGGCGCGTCAACCCTGCCAAACCACAAACACATTGTCATCCCGACCGGAGCGAGGCGGAGTGGAGGGATCTGCGGTTGGTTGTACGGGAAAAAGAAACCGCAGATTCCTCGACTACGGCTGCTGCGCAACCTTCGCTCGGAATGACAAGGGGATTATGGACGGATGATTCCCAATGGACACGAAGTCATTCTTCTGGATTCTTCGCTCACGGTGTTCGCTCGGAATGACTCCTGAATTTGGATGGAACGACAGTTTGGATGGAACGACGATTGCTCACACGCCCAGTTGACGCAGCAAGTGTGCCCGCGCATCGCGCAACACCAAGTCTGCGCTACCCTGCGCGGTGATGCGGCCATTGTCCATCGTCAATACTTCATCGCCCGCGTCGAAGGCTTCTGCAAGGTCATGCGTAACCATCAGCACCGGCGTGCCGCGCTCGCGCACCCAGGTGCGCAGGCCGTCGAGCGCCTGCTGTCGGCTGATGCGATCCATGGCGGAGAATGGCTCGTCGAGCAGAAGTGCGCGTGGCTCAGCGGCCAATGTGCGCGCCAGAGCGATGCGCTGCTGCTCGCCGCCAGAGAGTTGGCGTGGATACTGGGCGGCCAAGGTTTCCGCGCCAAAGCGGTGTAGCAAGAATTGAACTTTTTCCGCGCGCTTGGTGGAGTCAGTGCGCAGCGCGAAGGCGAGATTCTCTGCGGCAGTCCAATGCGGAAAGAGCGCGGGAGACTGCGCGACCAAACCGATGCGACGCTCTTGCGGCGGAAGGTGAACTGCGGTCTTGCGACCGATGGCGCGTTCGAACAGCGTCTGCCCATAGAGGTGGATGCGGCCCGCATCCGGCGTGAAGAGACCGGCGACAGCGCGCAGCAGCGTCGTTTTGCCACAGCCAGATGGGCCGAAGAGCACCGTCCACGGCGCGGCACAGACACAATCCACATCCAGGCTCAGCGCGGTAAAGCGATGCGCAACGCGCAGCGCAAGCCACGGTGCCGATGCGGACGTTTGCAGTTTGGAAGATGCAGGCAGCACGGTCATGCAGCGCGCCTTCCCAGCCACGTGGAACGCTGGCTATAGAGCAACAACAACGCGGCGAAGCTGACGCCGAGCAGCAGCCACGCGGTGCGGTTGGCCTGCGCGTAGGAGAAGTCCTGCACTTGGTCATAGAGCGCAATGGAGAGTGTGCGCGTTTGGCCGGGCAGGTTGCCGCCGATCATCAACACCACGCCGAATTCACCGACGGTATGCGCGAAGGTAAGCACGGCTGCGGCCAGCACCGATCCACGCGCCAGCGGCAGACGGATACGCATTAGCGTACGCCAGCGGTTGCTGCCGAGCACGGCTGCGGCTTCGAGTAGCGCGGGGTCAATGGCGGCAAAGCCCGCCACCATCGGCTGCACGGCGAAGGGCAGGCTGTAGATCACGGAGCCAACCACCAAGCCCGAAAAGGAAAAGGCCAGCGGGTGGCCCAACAGGTGCGTGAGCGCACGGCCCAGACCGGTGGTTGGCCCCAGCAGCACCAGCAGATAGTAGCCAATCACCGTGGGCGGCAACACGATGGGGAGAGCGACGAGTGACTCCAGCAGCGCCCTGCCACGCCAGCGCGTACTGGCCAGCCATGCAGCCAAAGGCAACGCCAGCGCCACCAGCACCAGCATGGTGATCGTGGCCAAGCGCAGCGTCAAGAGCAGTGCGGAAATATCCATGGAATTATTTCTGATCTGGCGCAGTTGCCAGCCCCCCCTGTTGCAACAGCGCTTGGCCTTGTGGAGACAGCAGCCAGCGAAGGAAGGATTCCGCCGCCGCGTGCTGTGCGGAATTTTTGACGATGATCGCGCCTTGCTCAATGGGCGGATAGGTCGATTGCGGAATGGCAATGTAGGTGCCCACACTGCGCAGCGCTGGAGTTTCCGCCTGTGTGTGCGAGAGCAGTCCCAATTGCGCGTTGCCGCTGGCGGCGTACTGCGCGGCCTGCGCGATGTTTTCCGCGAAGACCAACCTGGATTGCACTGCACTGTATACACCGAGGCCGTGTAGCGCGGCGCGTGCGGCGCGTCCGTAGGGTGCGTGTTCCGGGTTGGCGATGGCGATGCGGGCCAGTGCAGGATCGGTGAGCAATTGCAGCGTCAGCGCTCGGTGTAGTTGCGCCAGCGTGTCCGTGCGCGCCCATAGCACCAGTATTCCATGCGCATAAACAGAGGGCGCGGACTGCTCCGCCAGCCCGGCGGCGATGACGCGCTGTGGAAAGGATGTGTCGGCGGCGAGGAAAAGATCGAACGGCGCACCATTCAGTATTTGCGTGGAGAGCGTGGCCGACGAAGCGTAAGACACGGTGGCGGCGATGCCGGAGCTTTGCTGGAATGCGGCGAGCAGTGTTGGCAGCACGGGTTGCAGATCAGCGGCGGCAGCGATGCGCAGCGGCGGCTGTGCCTGTGCGGCACCGCAGACGGGCAGCAGGAAGAGAAGCAGTGCGCGCGCGAAAAAAATCTTTGCAGCGGAAAATTTAGACGCGGACAATCATCACCTCCGTGGACTTGATGAGCGCGGCGGCGGTTTGACCCACGCGCAATTGCAGCGCGCGCGCAGCGTCTGCAGTAATGATGGAGGTCATCGTCTGTCCACCAATGGAGAGCTTCACCTGAGCCATCAATCCGTCATAGCGCAGTTGCGTGATGCGCCCGACCAGTTGATTGCGCCCGCTGACCGTGGTGGGCAACGACTTGCGGGTGCGCGTGGGCGGCGCGGGTTGAGCCAGGGCTTGAATCTCGCGCTCATGAATGCGGTAGTGTCCACCGGGAGTTTTGACAGCTTTCAGTTTGCCAGCGTAGATCCACTGCTTGATGGTGGGGTAGGAGATGCCCAGTCGCTCGGCGGCTTCGCGGGGGGTGTGCAGTTCCGGCATGGAGTGATTTTATACGAAACCATGTGGCGTAAATTACGAATTTATGCGAATTGTAGTGCGTACCGCAGATTCCTCGACTACGGCTGCTGCGCAGCCTTCGCTCGGAATGACAAGGTGTCTATGGTGCGGGCGCGTCAACCATGCCAAACCAAAAATGCCTTGTCATCCCGACCGGAGCGAAGCGAAGCGGAGGGATCTGCGGTTTCTTGTTGACTGAGAAAGAAACCGCAGGTTTCTCGATGCACTTTTGCTCGCTCAGACTTACGCAGTTCCAGTTGTGCATGGACCCGCCCGCTAGGACACAGTGTTGTTGCAGGCGGCGAACGGCGTGCGCCCAGCACCTGATAGGCTAGAGACAGGCATGACGACCACTAGATTGCATCAGTTGCGCTGCATTGGTTGCGGCGCGGTCACCAGCGGCGAGGGAATGTCCGCCGGGTTCCGCTGCCTGCAATGTGCAGAGTTATTTGAAGTCATTTATCCGGGCTGGGCGCTGGATGGCGCTGGCGACGGCACGCAGCGGCCCAACGCCGCTGGGCTGCGCGCACTGTGGGCTGAGCGCAGGCTCTCCACGGCGATGCTGGACCAGAGCGGCGTTTGGCGCTTCCGCGAGCTGCTGCCGTTTTTAGATGCGCCAGAGCACGCGGTGACCTTGCGCGAAGGCAACACCCCACTGTATGCGATGCCGCAATGCGCGCGTCGGCTGGGTG
>JAJZCX010000231.1 GCA_021851625.1 Acidobacteriota bacterium
GTAATTCTCTGGATTCTTCGTCACTACGTTCCTCAGAATGACTCTTTCGTGGAAATTGCAACATTTTCCATGGAAATGTCATTCTGAGCCCTTCGGCTTCGCTCAGGGCAGGCTCCGCGAAGAATCCAGACGGTGATGGCCGGGTGGATGTAGCGTTGATTCTCTGGATTCTTCGTCACTACGTTCCTCAGAATGACTCTTTCCTGTTATTCAAATTGACCCACAACCCAGAATTTCGGGCACCCCATGCAAATCGTCTTTTGGCATGAACGGGGAAGTGGCTATTCCACAATTCTTTCCCCACCGTTCACACTCTCGTCAAAAATGCTCTAGACTCAAACCTTGTGAAGCGCGCATCCACCCAGAAATCGCCCGCCCACGGCGCGCAGAAACTCTCCCCAGCGCCTAGGTGGTTGGATCGTGCGCAAATGGGCCTCTTCCTGCCCGATGCGGAATCTGCCGCCCATGCCGAGAATGCGGAGTTGGATGTCCAGGCCGCGGCCCCCAGCCCGCCATGGAAGGTGCATGCATTAGTGGCCGAGGTGCGCCGCCACATCGAGCGCGCCTACACCGATGTGCGCGTCGAAGGCGAAATCTCCAACCTGCGTCCTGCCGCTTCGGGCCACGTTTATTTCACGCTCAAGGATGCTGAAAGCCAGCTTCCTGTTGTGCTCTTTCGAGCGGCTGCGCGCGCGTTACGCTTCCAACTCAAAGATGGATTGGAGGTGTTGGTGCGCGGCAAAATCTCCGTCTATGAGGATCGCGGCCAACTGCAATTGGTTGCGACAACGCTGGAGCCGCGCGGACAAGGCTCGCTGCAAGTGGCCTTCGAGCAGTTGTACGCACGGCTGAAAGAAGAGGGCCTCTTCGACCACGAACGCAAGCGCGCGCTGCCCGCCTATCCGCGCACCATTGGCATACTCACCTCGCCCACTGGGGCGGTGATCCACGATCTGCTCAACATTTTGTCGCGCCGTCATGCGCGCGTGCAGGTGTTGTTGTATCCGGTGGCCGTGCAGGGAGCGGGCGCGGCAGATGAGATTGCGCAAGGGCTGGCCTGGTTTTCCAAGCAGCGTGCCGCCGATGTATTGGTGATCGCACGCGGCGGCGGATCGCTGGAAGATATGCAACCCTTCAATAGTGAAGCGGTCGCGCGCGCCATCCGCGCTGCGTCGATTCCCGTTGTCTCCGCCGTGGGTCATGAGACGGACTTCACCATCGCCGACTTTGCCGCCGACCTGCGCGCACCCACGCCCTCGGCTGCGGCGGAATTGATTACCGACGCACTCTACGGGATTGAGGAGCAGTTGCAGTCGCTCGCCAGCCGCTTGGAACGCGCTGCGCGCTATCGGCTCCTACTCGCGCGCGAACCCTTCACGCGCCTGGGTGCAAGCGCTGTCTTTGCTCGACTGCATGAGAGCTTTTCCCGGCGGCAACAGCGCATCGACACGCTGCGCTTTCGGTTGGACGCGGCGTGGAACCGCGCCAGCACGCAGGCGCGGCAGCGCGTGGCCACATTGGAAGATCGCCTGCGTCGACGCGATGTGGAGCGTAGACTCGCGCTGCACCGGGAGCATCTGCAAACACTGCATCTGCGCCTGCTGCAATGCGGCGCAACTCGGTTGGAGCGGGAGCGCAATCGCAGACAGCGCGCACTCGACCGGTTGCAGGCGCTCTCGCCGCTGGCCGTGCTCGACCGCGGTTACGCGCTCGTCTACGAGCAACGGGATATGCTGGTAAAGGACGCCAGCCAACTGCACCCGGACGCGATGCTGCGCCTACGCTTTGCGCGCGGCGGCGCAACGGCCCGCGTGCTCACGGCAGACGATGCAGGAGCGCCCACCACTCCCAAGACTGGAAGCAGTTCGCAATGAGAAAGTTGTTTGGCACCGACGGTATCCGCGCAGTTGCAGGGCAATCTCCACTCGATCGCAAAACCATTTTCGCCATCGGCGTCGCCTTGGCGCACTCGCTGAAGAAACAATCGCCCACGCCGCGTGTAGTGCTGGGCATGGACACGCGCGAATCCAGCCCGTGGATTGCCGCCACACTTGCACAAGGTCTGCGCACCGGTGGAGCGGAGGCCGCCAGCGCCGGTGTGATTCCCACCCCCGGCATTGCCTACCTGACGCGCACGCACGGCTTCGCCGCGGGCGTTGTCATCTCGGCCTCGCACAATCCCTGGCAGGATAACGGCATCAAAATCTTTGGCCCCGATGGCTACAAGCTGGCCGATGCAGTTGAGTTACAAATGGAAGCAGAGATCTTCGAGCAATTGGCCGTGGCGCAAACGCCAGCAGCAGACGCAGACGCGCTGCCCGCCGTCGTATCGTCGTATCGCGCGGACTATATCGGTTCTCTGCGCGGCAATGTGCCCGATCTGCGCTTGGATGGAAAGACGGTCGTGCTTGACTGCGCCAACGGAGCGGCCAGCGCCATTGCGCCCGAACTTTTTGCTTCGTTCGGCGGCCAGTTGATTCTGACGCATTGCGAGCCGAACGGAAAAAATATCAACGAGCACTGCGGCGCATTGCATGCGGAGGTCGTCGCCAAGGAGGTGCTCACGCACCACGCCGACCTCGGCATCACTTTGGACGGCGACGCCGATCGCGCGCTCTTTGCCGATGGCAACGGCGCAGTCGTTAACGGCGATGCCGTGCTGCTGATCGCCGCGCGCGATTTGCAAGCGAGCAAGCAACTGCATTCCAGCCTCGTCGTCGCCACCACCATGTCCAACATGGGGCTGGAGGCCGCGCTCAGCCGCAGCGGCATCCGCATGGCCCGCGCCTCAGTCGGTGACAAATATGTGCTGGAAGAGATGCAGCGCAGCCACGCCATTCTCGGCGGCGAGCAGTCGGGGCACATCTTGTTTTTAGATCGCAGCACCACCGGCGACGGACTCTTGACCGCGTTGGTGTTGCTCGATGTTGTGCAGCGCGCGCAGCAGTCGCTGGCGGCCTTGCATCAAGATTTGAAGGTCTTTCCGCAGGTGATCGTCAATGTGCGCGTGCGCGAGAAAAAGCCGCTGGATTCTCTGCCCGCAGTCGTCAGTTCCATCCGCGCTGCCGAAGAAGAATTGCACGGCAAGGGCCGCGTTGTGGTGCGTTACTCCGGCACGGAGGCGCTGGCGCGCGTCATGATCGAGGCCGAATCTGAAGCGGCCATGCAGCGTCACGCTACGCGCATCGCCGACGCCATTCGCAACGAACTGGGCGTTTGAAGGCTCCGCACTGGACGCATGCATTCGATATGCGTGTGGGCGGATCGCTTCCAGAGTTCACAAATTTCCGGGTGCCCCATTCAAGCCGTTTTTTTGGCTTGAGTGGGGGAAGGTAAGCAACACGACTCTTTCCCCAACTGTGAACACTCTCACCGAAAATGCTTATACGGATTTTTTGCGGCTCAGCACAAAGCTCGGTCTGCGGCGCACTTTGGCAGCGTGGTCGATCTTGCGCCAGAAGCCAACGAAGTAATCCGTGGCGGAGATGATCGAGACGGCCACCATGAAGTAAATCGCCGTGACTGCGATAACGTGCACCGGCAGAATGAACCAGCCGAAGCGCCACACGCTCCAGCCGCGATCCAGAATGGCTGCGACCACACTGACGACCTGCGTGACCATCTTCAACTTCCCCAGCTCGCTGGCTTCAATGGTGAAACCTTCCGAT
>JAJZCX010000232.1 GCA_021851625.1 Acidobacteriota bacterium
AGCGCTTGATTGATGGCGATGGCGGCCAAGTGTACATTCGCCGAGGCCTGCTCGCCGGGGATCACCACACACGCACCCGCGTGCGCCTTCAAATCCTTGGCCACTGCGGCCAGATAGGCGGTCTGCGCCGGAGTCCATGTGAATCCAGTCGGCGCGGAACCCACACCGAGAGCCGCAGCCAGCGCAGCGGCAAAACCTTCCACCTGCGAAGCACGCAGCGCGAGGCGATGCTCGGCCTTAAAGCCGGTCGTCGTCGGTACGCTTTCAACCACGTACAGGCGATTCATCTCCACGCCCGACTCCAACTTGCGGCGCTTGGCATAATCGGCGGCCAGCTTCAAAAAGCCCGGCTGGGCCAGACCGGAGAGAAAATCAGCGTCGAGGGAGAGAATCACATCGGCAGCGTCGAGCTTGTACTGCGCATCCAGAGAGTCGCCAAAGGCGGCCTTGGAGGCAGCGCGAGCCGAGTCGCGGTTGACCGCGTCGTACTGCACCCACTTCGCCTTGGGGAAATCCGTCTGCGCCTGCTTCCACTGCGCAGCCAGCGTGGGAGAAACCACAGTGCCGCTCAGGAAGTAGAGACCTTCGCCGCCGGTGGCGCGCTTGGCCTCCAACATGGCGCGAAAGTCAGCCAGAAAATTTGCATACTGGCGCGTCTCGCCGCGATACAACACGCGCTGCGAACGATCAGGATCGTATAAGCCGAGCAGCGTGCCCTGCGTGTAGGCATCCGTGGTGCCATGGTTCATGGGATGCTCAGGGTTGCCATCAACCTTGATCGGGCGGTAGGCCTCGCTCTTGACCAGCAGCGGCACTGCACCCATGGGAAAGGGATGCGCTGTAGCGAAGTAGACCGGGCGACCCAGAACCAAATCCTCCGGCTGCTTCACGTAGGGATAGATCGGCTCCTCTGGTTGCTTGGCGCAACCCGTCAGACCAGCCAAGGCCATCGACGCGCCCATCAGCTTCATGAAGCCGCGGCGGCTGACTGGATCGATCCATTCGGAGGCGTGCTGCGGAAACTCCCGCTGCAGGGCCTGCTCAAACTCTGGCGTGTCGGCCAGTTCATCGACCGTGCGCCAATACTGCTTGCCGCTCAAGCCGGTCAGGCGCTCGCGCGCGTCTTCCAAACTCTGCACGGCTCCCGCCTGCTCCGCCGCGACCGCTGTGCTTCCGGTTTCCTTGGCCATCGTTGAATCCTGCGCCTCAAGCATGGTGTTCTGTCCGCCCTCCGTCCTGGTTTCTGTCCGCGCCTTTGCCGCTTACCGGTGGCAGGTGTCGCAACTGGTCAACTCACGCGGAGTGCGAATGTGATATTGCGCGACCAAGTATTTGCCCAGCGCTTCTTGGTCGGTAAATTTTGTGTAGTGCAACGCCGCTGGAACCGCAGGCGCTGTGGCAGTGGCAAGCTGCGCATGTCCGGCCAGCGAGGGAATCTCCAACGCCGCCACCTGCGCGCCTGCTGACTCTGGATCGCGCAGCGTGCAATTGACGGTCTGCGCCGTCGGCGTGCCGTTCTCATCCTTGGCCGCGCACCAGACGGGATTCAGACTGCTCGGTCCCTGCCAGGCCATTTGATAAATCTGTGCAGTGGGCCGCAGGTTCTTCGCTGGATTGCGGTGGCAGTTCAAGCACCACTCCATTTGCAGCGTATTTTCCTGGTACATCAGCGGCATCTCATCCACGCGGCCATGGCAACTGGAGCAGCCAATGCCCTTGTTGACGTGGATCGAGTGATCGAAATACACAAAGTCTGGCAGATCGTGCACCTTGGTCCAAACTACCGACTGGCCCGTGGCCCAGCTATTGCGGATCGGGGCCAGCAGATCGGCGTTGGTCCAAATCTGTGCGTGGCAGTTGATGCAGGTCTTGGTCGGCGGAATGCCGGCGTAGCCAGACTTCTCCACTGAGGTGTGGCAGTACTGGCACTGCAAGCCCAAACCTTGCACGTGGTGCCTGTGGCTGAATGGAACCGGCTGATCGGCGCGCTGTCCTTGGCGCGTCACCCAAGGGGAGCGCTGCAGGTAGTTCAGGGTCACGCCCAGGGAAATTACAATAATGCCGGTAAGAACCAGACTGATTCTGGCCAGGGAGTTGGAGCTTCGGTCAAAAATCTGCGCCATGAAAGTGAAGTCCCGCTTCATTCGCATGGCATCGTAGCCATGGCTTTGATTAGTTCCGCTCACACAGAAGGTGTGTTGTTCGCCACGCGTGCGGCTCCAAAACACTCCGTGCAACTTTTTTCCGCTGTCGAACATCTGAGTATAGCAGCAGACACGCCGACTGCAAAGCAGCAGCGCATTGCGCACAACACGCCATTCACTATCCTATTGCATAGACAAAAATACAGCACCGTCACACGCGCGTAAAGACCGCGATACGACAAGCGTGACGCACATCACACCCCCATAATTGTTTCAGGAATTTTTGCTTTTGTGCGCTCACACACACGGCACGCCCACACAGCCAATCCAAAACAGAAATGCTTTTCCCTGTGCATCTTTGCGCATCTCCCCGCCGTGTATAGACTGGGAGCACGATGGCTTCTCGCTCCCGCTCCGTGCCGTATGATGCCACGCTCGCCTGCCGGACGCTGGCAGCCAGCGATCCGAAGCTGGCACGCCTGATCGAACGCGCGGGGCCATACACGCTGCGACTGAAACCCACTGCCTCGCCCTTGGAAGCGCTGCTGGAGTCGATCGTGTATCAGCAATTGAATGGCCGCGCAGCGCAGACCATCCACGGTCGCGTGCTCGCGCTCTTTGGCGCACAGCATCCCACACCGGAGGCGCTGCTGCGCCTGCCCGATGCGGCTCTGCGCGGCGCAGGACTCTCGGCCAACAAGCTGGCCGCCCTGCGCGATCTGGGAGAAAAAGCCCGCAGTGGCGTGGTGCCCACGCTCGCGCACCTGCGCAAACTGGACGATGCAGAGATTGTGGAGCATTTGACCCAAGTGCGCGGCATCGGCGTTTGGACGGTGGAAATGCTGCTGCTCTTTCGCTTGGGGCGACCCAATGTTTTGCCCGTGGGCGACTATGGCGTGCGCAAAGGCTATGCGCTCACATTTCTCGGCCTTGATCCCGACGCGCGTGTGCAGCCTGCGGATCTGCCTACGGCAGAGATCCTCCGCAAACGCGCTGCACGCTGGCAGCCTTGGTGCAGCGTGGCCAGTTGGTATCTGTGGCGCGCCTGCGATTTAGCCGCGCAAGCCAAGCCCTTGAAAAAACAGTCTGCAGCGACAGCCCAGCGCATCACCAAACGGAGGCCCTAAACATGCCGCCGCCCCCACTACACATCTGCATCCACGGCCATTTCTACCAGCCGCCACGGGAAAATCCCTGGCTGGAAACGGTTGAGGTACAGGACTCCGCCGCGCCCTACCACGATTGGAATGAGCGCATCACCGCCGAGTGTTATGCGCCCAACGGCGCAGCGCGCATTCTGAACACAGAAAACAAAATCATCCGCATCGTCAACAACTACGCGCGCATCAGCTTCAACTTTGGCCCCACGCTGCTCAGTTGGCTGCAAGAGAACGCGGGCCGCACCTACCAAACGATTCTCGATGCGGACAAGATCAGCCGCGCGCGCTTTGGTGGACACGGCTCGGCGCTGGCCCAGGTCTACAACCACATCATTCTGCCGCTGGCCGCGCCGCGCGAT
>JAJZCX010000233.1 GCA_021851625.1 Acidobacteriota bacterium
CCTCTACGGTCATCGCGGCGATGCAATCCTGACGGAGGACTCCGCGGCAGGCACCGGCTATTTGCCGGAACTTTGTACAGCGTGGGAACAGGCCGCCGACGCAGCTCGCGCGCGTGGCCTTCGCGTTGTGCCGTTGCGCTTCGGCGTCGTGCTGGACAGCGCAGAAGGCGCACTAGCCAAGATGCTGCCGCTCTTTCGACTGGGACTGGGTGGACGCTTGGGTCAAGGCAGCCAGTGGATGAGTTGGATCGCGCTGAGCGATGCGGTGCGCGCAATTCTGCATTTGCTCAACAGCCCACACCTGAGCGGGCCAGTGAATCTGGTGGCCCCGCAGCCGGTGACCAACGCCGAATTCACGTGCACATTGGCGCAACAACTCCACCGACCTGCGCTTGTGCCAGTGCCTGCATTCGCGCTGCGCGCACTCCTGGGGGAAATGGCCGACGCCCTGCTGCTGGCCAGTACGCGCGTGCTGCCTGCACGCCTGCTCGATGATGGATTTGTCTTTGAGCACGCAACCTTGGCCAGCGCGTTGCACAGCACGCTCCGGCAAAATTGATCTGCACGCGCCGCGCCTCTGCTAGGCTGAAAACGCATGGCGCAAAGTGCAAACCCTCTCGCAGTGCGCGGCCTGACTGCCGCAACCGCCGCTCTGGCCGCAGGTCTCACCCTGGGCTGCGGATTGGCCGCCGCACCGCAGCCGCCCTCGTTGCACTTGCCCAAGCCGGTGCAGGATTTGCAGGCCGAGCGCATCGGCAACCACGTACATCTGACCTGGACAGCGCCGAAGGCGACCACCGACGGATTGAAGCTCACTGCGCCTGTGCCCACGCACGTCTGCGTGCAAAGCACCGGCTTCGCCTGCTCCCCTGTCGCCACCGTAACCACGCCGCAGGGCAAAGCTGCGCTCTATGACTACGCACTGCCCGCGCCGCTCACGCAAGGGCCGCCGCGCGCTCTGCTGGTGCAGGTGGAAGCTCTCAATGCCAAAGGAAAATTTTCCGCTCCCTCCAACACCGCGCGCACTTGGGCCGGAGCTGCGCCACCGTCCGTGGCCGGACTGACCGCACAAACCGCGCCGCAAGGCGTGTTGTTGCGTTGGCAGCCCGCACCGCTGTCGCCCGGCACAGTTTTGGAGTTGCAGCGCACGCTCCTCGCGCCACCGCCGACCACGCCGGAGGCTGCACTCGCATCGCAACCAACAACAACTGCTCCGCACGCGCAGAAGAAATCCGCTGCGCCGGCACCACAGGTGCAAACGCTGCGCGTACTTCCGCTGGCTAACCCCGCGCAGCCCGGATCCCTGCGCGATCCCGGCGCAGCCATTGACGCCAGCATTCTATGGGACGCGACCTATCGCTACACCGTGGCGCGCGTGCTGCAATCCGCGCGCAGCGCAGATGCGGCTGCGCTGCGCATCGCCAGCGCCCCCAGCGCGGCCGTGACCCTACAGGCTCTCGACACGTTTCCGCCCGCAGCGCCCAAGGGCTTGGCCGCTGTGCTGATCTCCGCCGCAATGAACGGCGGCCATCCCGCCATTGCACTCTCGTGGATCGCCAGCCCTGAAGTGGATTTTGCGCAGTATCGCGTCTTCCGCCGCGATCCGGCCAGCAACGCACCCGCCACGCAGATTGCGCCCGCGCCCAACGCTCCGGCCAACACGCGGATTGTTACCCCCATCTACCAAGACGCTTCCATTGCGCCCGGCCACAGCTACGCCTACTCCGTCAGCGCCGTAGACATTTATGGCAACGCCAGCCCGCGCTCGGCAGAGGTACCTGTTTCCGTTTCCGCAACACCGTCCCAGTAAAAATACTCCGGCGTTACAATGGTGGGTTGAGCGATCGG
Organism: Acidobacteriota bacterium; assembly: GCA_021851625.1. Taxonomy (GTDB): domain Bacteria; phylum Acidobacteriota; class Terriglobia; order Terriglobales; family Acidobacteriaceae; genus JAJZCX01. The sequence goes on from JAJZCX010000233.1 coordinate 1,849, forward strand.
GCGTGATTCCCGGATTCTAAAACGCTCATGCCGCCGCGGCCTGCGACCGATAATCCACCCAGCGCCCGGCAAGGAGAGGTGTATGCCCACGACCCAACTGGAACAGCTTCGCGCAATGACGGTGATCGTCGCCGACACTGGCGACATTCAGGCCATTGAGAAAGCCAAGCCGCAGGATGCCACCACCAACCCTTCGCTCATCACCGCGGCCACACAGATGCCGCAATATCAACCGATTTTGGATGGCGTGCTGCTCGACGCCAAAAAGAAGCTCGGCGGCAATGCCAGCGACGATGCCGTGGCCAAGCTCGCCTTCAAACACCTGGCCGTGGAATTCGGCAAGCGCATTCTGGCCATTGTTCCGGGCCGCGTCTCGACCGAGGTGGATGCGCGCCTCTCCTATGACACCGAGGCCACGCTGCAACAGGCCCACGAGATCATTGCGCAATATGACAGTGCGGGCATCTCGCGCGAGCGCGTGCTGATTAAAATCGCCTCCACGTGGGAAGGTATTCGCGCCGCAGAGGTGCTGGAAAAAGAGGGCATCCACTGCAACCTGACGCTGCTCTTCGGCCTGCATCAGGCCATCGCCTGCGCAGAAGCAGGCGTCACGCTGATCTCGCCCTTCGTCGGACGCATCCTCGACTGGTACAAGAAGGACACGGGCAAGGATTACGTGGGCGCGGACGATCCCGGCGTGCAATCGGTGACCAAGATTTATAACTACTTCAAAAAGTTTGGCTATAAGACGCAGGTGATGGGCGCCAGCTTCCGCAACATTGGCGAGATTCAAGAGTTGGCCGGCTGCGATCTGCTCACCATCTCCCCATCGCTGATCGCCGAGCTGGCCGCCAAGCAGGAACCGCTGCCACGCAAGCTCGACGCCACACTGGCCAAGAATCTTTCCATTGAAAAGCTCGCGATCGACAAGGCCACCTTCGACGCAATGCACGCTGCCGACCGCATGGCCCACGACAAATTGAAGGAAGGCATTGAGGGCTTCAGCGCCGCGCTGGTGAATTTGGAGTCGATCCTGGCCAAGCGTCTGGCCGAGTTGGCCTCACCTGTGGGAGCGCACTAAGCGGCTCTCAGCGTGCATCCAGCCGTATTGGTGCGCAAGTCTCAACAAGAAAAACGTGTTGGTGGAATCTCTTCCGCCAACACGTTTTTTCGTAGCGCGAAATGTCTTTACGTCTTGCGCAGCCTGCGTGCCTTGGTAATCAAAGCCCCAGATACGCACGATATTGCTGCTCCAGAATGCCCAAATTACGCGCCAAGCCCAGCTTGGCTTGGTTGTAGGCGTTCAGGCTGTTGACCCACTGCGCCTGTGCTGCGGCCAATTCGGCCTGCGCCTCCACCACGGCTAGGTTGTCTTCCACTCCATTCAAAAAGCGCTCCGTAGAATCGCTCAGGGATTGGCGCGCGAGGTCCACATTGCTATGCGCCACGTCGGTCAGTTGCTTGGACGCGGCCACATCCAGCAGGCTGTCGCGCAATTGCGCATCGATGGAAGCGCGCAGGCTCGCCAGCCGCTCCTGCGCCTGCTGCCGCTCGGCGGCTGTGGCGTCGCGGTCGCCGCGCAGGCTGGCCTCGCGGAAGATGGGCACGCTCAACTCTCCGGCGGCGAGAAATGTGCCATGGTAGACGCCGCCCACGGTTCCCGTCACACCATAATTTCCGTTGAAGTTGAGCGTGGGCATCCGCTCCCAGCGCGCCGCAGCGCTTGCGTGTTCCGATGCACGCGCCTGCGCCTGCGCGCTTTGATAATCCTGTCGGCTGGCATAGGCGATCTTGCGCGCCTGCTCGAT
>JAJZCX010000234.1 GCA_021851625.1 Acidobacteriota bacterium
GTGATGTCTACGAAAGTAATGTCGTCAGATCGCATTCCGTCTACAGTTCCCAGAGCAAAGCAACGGGAATGTTCGAAGACGCAGGTGGAGAACGTAATGTTCAAAAATCCGCCATTCGATTCGGTTCCACATTTGATACGTCCGGTGGCATACGGGCGGAAGCTGTCGGGCATGCGCTTCCATGTCCCATCCAAAACCGATCCAACTTCATAGGACCCGGTAACAAAGCAATTGGAAATCGTGAGATTTTCTGTGGGCCTGGGGTATCCCAGCGCGTAGGAACTTTTTGGACAAATTCCGTCGTCATAAGGAGAATTGACGGTACAGTTCATTATGCGCACATTGCGGCAACAATCTATGTCCATTCCATCGCGGTCGGTATCGATCTTCAAATTGTCGATGGTCAGGTTGTCCACGCCCGTGGCAAGAATGCCAAACCATCCGCCCTTCAAAATGGAAAAGTCCCGAAGAATTACGTTGTGGCAGTTCTTCAGAGCAATTGCCTTATTGCCCACGCCAGGTTTTGTCGTATCGGGAAGATTTTTATCATGAGAGTGGCCGCGACTGAGTCCTTTACCCCAGATCAGCCCAGGCCCCAGGATGGAAATATCGTGGATGCCTTCGCCCCAGATCAGACTGTTATGCCAGTGGTTGTGGCCGTAATCCTGAAAGGGCTGCCATTCCGGGTTTTGCGGCTCGGCCCAATCGTATCCACCATGACTGGTTCCTTCCAGCGGGGTTGATGCAGCCAGAACCGTGGCTCCCTGGTCGAGGTAGAGAGAAACAAAATTGCGCAGCCGAATCGAATATGTAGCGTACACGCCCGCAGGAAAGTACACTGTGCCTCCGCCTGCATTCGCAGCAGCTTCGATGGTTTGCTGTATTGCTGGGCCGTCGATCGTATGACCATCTCCAGTGGCTCCGAATCGCTTCACATTGAAGATTCCTGGCGAGTACTCACCGTCAGCAATACCCATTTTTTCCATCGGCAATACCGCTCCCGTGGCGGCACCGGACATGCTACCCGGAAGACCGACGAGCATCGCTCCGCGTGTGGCGATAGAGATCAAATGTCTGCGATTCCAATGCATATTTCTCCTTATACGCGCCTGCCGCAATCGATATTGGCGCTTGGGGTATATTATTCCAGCGTCTAACGCAAAATAAATATACTCACACCAACGCATGAAGCAGTTGCACTTGGAATGGCACGTTGTCCTCGCAGTCAAGTTACCTCACGCGATCGCTGATGAAACTGAAATCTACCGTCCGACTGACATTACGCAACAAGTACTCCGATGGAACCAGCGACTCGACTGAAACCATCTCCAGCCCTTGCTGCTGCGCTTCTGACCTCTTCAGCATGTCCACAAAACAAGATGGGCTCCCGTGGAAAACGAGAGCCTATCTTGATATTTATTCAAAAGCTGTTTTTGTTTTGTTATCGTAAAGATTTTTTTACCGGCGGGTGGTGGCCAGCAACATCTGCTCAGAGACAAGCTGGGTGAAGTCTTGCTTTTGCAGGCCCTGCTGCTGGTTGTACTCATCCACTTTGCTGGACCAGTTCATGCTGCAAAACTTCGGCCCGCACATGGAACAGAAGGCCGTCTCCTTGTAGTATGCGTCGGGCAGCGTCTCATCGTGCATGGAGCGAGCCGTGTCTGGGTCGAGCGAAAGCGCAAACTGCTTTTCCCAATCGAAGGTATACCGTGCGTGGCTGATAGCGTCGTCGCGGTCGCGCGCTCCGGGGCGATGGCGGGCCACATCCGCAGCGTGAGCGGCGATCTTGTAGGCGATCATTCCGTCCTTGACATCTTTTTCGTTGGGCAGGCCCAGGTGCTCTTTGGGCGTGACATAGCAAAGCATGGCCGCGCCGTACCAGCCGATCATCGCCGCGCCAATGGCGCTGGTGATGTGGTCATAGCCCGGAGCAATATCCGTAACCAGCGGGCCGAGCGTATAGAAAGGAGCGCCGTGGCAAAGCTCAACTTCCTTCTCCACCTGCTCCTTGATCTTGTCGAGTGGGATATGACCCGGCCCCTCGATCATCACCTGCACATCGCTCTGCCAGGCCTTGGTGGTTAGCTCGCCGAGCGTCTTTAACTCCGCAAACTGCGCGGCATCGCTGGCGTCGGCCAGGCATCCAGGGCGCAGGCCATCGCCGAGCGAGAAGCTGACGTCGTGCTTGGCCATGACCTTGACGATGCGATCGAAGTGCTCGTAGAGAAAATTTTGTTTGTGATGATGCGTCATCCACTGCGCGAGAATAGCTCCGCCGCGGCTGACGATGCCGGTAATGCGTTTGGCGACGAGCGGAACGTATTCGACCAAGAGGCCCGCGTGCACGGTGAAGTAATCGACGCCTTGCTCGGCTTGCTCTTCAATCACTTCGAGGTAGACATCAATGTTGAGGTCTTCCAGTTTCTTGACGCGATGCAGCGCCTCGTAAATCGGCACCGTGCCAATGGGCACAGGTGAGTGTCGCAGAATAGCCTCGCGGATTTGCGGAATGTCGCCGCCGGTGGAAAGATCCATCACCGTATCCGCGCCGAAATGCACCGCGGTGTGCAGCTTGCGCAATTCCTCATCGATGTTGGAGGCGACGGCGGAGTTGCCGATGTTGGCATTGATTTTGCAGAGTGAGGCAACGCCAATGGCCATCGGCTCCAGTTCGGGATGGTTGACGTTGGCCGGAATAATCATGCGTCCGGCAGCAACCTCATCACGAATCAGAGAGGCTTCCAGCTTTTCGCGCCGGGCGATGTAGGCCATCTCCTCCGTGATCTTTCCCTGGCGCGCGAAGTGCATCTGCGACAGGTTCCAGTCGCCGGTGCGTGCGGCTTCCTCACGGCGATTGACGATCCACTCCGCGCGGGGCTTGGGAACGGCGCTGCCGTTGGCGTTGGGCGAACTGGATGTGTGGGTGCCGTTGCTGGGCGTGCTCATGATTCAAACCTCTGCGGATCGAAATCCTACTCGTGTATTGGAAGAACCGTGCAGATGGGCTGCAAGCTGATTATACGCCGCAGCGATCGACGCTTTTGCAGTCAGCAACACAGCACACACGGCAGTATACTGGAGCGGAAGGAACCAGCAGCAATGCAAAGCCAGCAAAAACCCGCCGCAAAAATCTTCGTCGCCGTTGTCATCATTCTGGCAACGATTGCCTACCTGGCCATTAGCGGCGTGCGCGCCAACAAAAGCTACTACGTGACCATCTCTGAGTTGCAAGGCATGGGCAACAAAGCCTACACACGACACCTGCGCGTGGCGGGCAACGTGCAACCCGGCTCCATTGCCAAGGATGGAGCGCAGATGCGCTTTGTGCTGATCGAGCAAGGGCACACACTCGCCGTGCATTACACCGGCATGGAGCCGCCGCCGGACACATTCAAGGACAATGCACAGGCGCTGGCGATTGGCACGTTTGGCCGCGATGGCGTCTTCCATGCCACGCAGATTCAGGCCAAGTGCGCATCGAAGTACGCGCCTGCGCAGCCCAAGACCGCAGCCCTGGCCACGCCGCAACCGGCATCGGCTGCCATGCCCGCCTCCAGTGCCAACTAACGCCACTGCGGTCAAACTCGAATCCGTCTCCAAGCTCTATGGGAGCTTTGCAGCGCTGCGCAAAATTACAGCGCAGTTCCCTGTTG
>JAJZCX010000235.1 GCA_021851625.1 Acidobacteriota bacterium
TGCCTTTACAGAGGAGTCTGACTTGCGCGCCGACTACAAAGCTGCGTTGCTCGCCAAAGCCATGCGCGGCGAAGCTCACGTCTTCACCGATCCGCTAGCCTCCCCCACAGGATTTCCCTTTAAGGTGGCAGAGTTGGAAGGCACCGGCTCCGATGCGGAGATCTGCGCCGCGCGTCCGCGCATCTGCGATCTCGGCTTCTTGCGCGAAGCCTACCGCACGCCGGAAGGCTCCATCGGCTATCGCTGCTCTGCGGAGCCGATCAGTGTCTACGTGTCCAAGGGCGGTAAAGCCGAAGACGCCGCAGGCCGCAAGTGCATCTGCAATGCGCTCCTATCCAACATCGGCCATCCACAGGCGCGCAACGGCCATCGTATCGAAGTTGGTTTAGTCACTGCTGGCGACGATCTGGTGAACATCGCGCAATTTCTTCCACCGGGCCGCACCAGCTACTGCGCCGCCGATGTCATCGAGCAACTGCTCTCTGGCGTTCCTTCGGAAGCCTCCACGCACGAAAACGCAAACAACTCCGCAGCGACCAAGACTCTGGCCGCTGCGGAGTGATTCCTTACACTGCAAGCATTCGTTATTGATGATTGGGAACTCGCGCAGCCGCTCTGGCTGCGCGAGTTGTTTAATTCCCCGCTTGTGAACCGCTGCTGGCATCGCCCGCGCTTCCACTGCTTCCATCGCTGCTGCTTGCGGCGGTCGGAGCGCTCTTCTTCGCTTTGCGCAACGCAATGCGATCCCAGAAGGATTGCTTCTTATATGTTGGCGTGGCAATCACGCGCATGTAGGCGACCACGTCCGCAATTTCCTGCGGCGTCAACGACTGACCATACGGCGGCATCATCGCTGACTTGCCTGTGCCCAATCCACCCAGCGCAATTGCACGATCAAGCGCCGCATCGCCCATCTCATTGAAGACTGCGCCGTCACTCAATCGCGGCGGCGTGGGCGTTACATTGCTGCGATTCGACGGCCCAGCGGGCGTCGAATCCGCATGGCACCAAATGCACTGCTCGGTGTATACGCGCTTGCCATCGGCCTGCTCGTAGTTCAGAGGAATTGTTTGGTCAGGATTGTTCGCATCCACATCCGCGCCATACGATCCGTAAGAGACGTACTCGATTCCCTTGGGATGCGGCACCTGCGTCACGATTTTTCCTTGGCCTCCGTAGGGCCAGCACCAGAGTGGCGTTGCCGCCAAGCTCTTTGCGCTGAAGGCATACACGCCCAGCGAAGCTGCAATCACGGAAAAGTACAGTGCGATGGTTTTCATGGCTGTCCTCCCGCATTCGCTGCGTCCGCCTGCCCTGGGGCCTGTTTCAACGTCAATAGATATGCGGTGATTTCTTCAATCTCCGCCTGCGTAAATTTCTGTCGCGGCTCAATCGTGCCCGGCAACAGCGCCTGCGGATTGCGCAACCACGCCTCCATCCACGCTGGTGTCAGCCAGTTACCCGCGTTGTTCAAGCTGGGGCCAACGTAGCCGCCGGTCGAGCCGATGGTGTGGCAAGACTGACACTGGAATTTTTCCTCGTACAATTTTTTCCCGCCTGCCGCCATCTCTGGCGTAAAGCTCGCTGCGTTCACCGCAGATGGATTCACCTGCGCATTGCGCATTGTGCTGCTCAAGAAATTTGCCAGCACCTGCGCATCCTGCGGCGGCATGTTGAACTCCGGCATGCGCGCGGTCAGCGTGGGTCGTAACGTTTGCGGGTTTTGCAGAAAGGATGCAATCCAATCCTGTTGCGCGCGACTGCCCTCATACGACAAGTTGGGAGCCAGCGTGCCGCCGTAGCCGTTGAAGGTGTGGCACACGAAGCAGCGATAGCGCTGGTACAACTCGCCCGCTGCGCCGCTCGGCTGAAACTCTGCATGCGGCTTCGGCAGCATCGGATATTGTTCTGATGCGGTCGATGCGCCACCTGTCATGCTCAGCACCGCCGTGGTCAGATCGTCCAAGTCGCTCTGGCTCATCGAAAACTGCGGCATCCGCGCCGCTGGTGTCACGGAGACGGGATTCGTCACCTTGGCTTGGATGTAGGCGATCAGGAAGCGCGGAATTTTCCCCACGCTGATGTCGAGCACCGCATCGCGCTTGGCCGGGAAGTGCATCGGAATCGCCTGCCCGAAGTGCGACTGCACTTGAAACAGATACGGCCCCGGTGCCATGCCCAACCCTGCCAGACTGGGTGCAAAATTCTGGTTCCGCTCCAGGCCCTGCATCGCGTGGCATTGGATGCAGCCCTTGTCTTGGAAGAGTTGGCGACCTTCTTGCACCTCATTCGGCGTGGGTGCGTCCAGCTTGGGCACATCGCTCAGCAGGTCGGGATCGGTCAGTCGAGTTTCGACATACTGCGACACCTCGTACAAATCCTGATCCGACCATTGATAGCGAGGCATCTTGGTGTGCTGCAAATACCCCTGCGGATCGCGCAACCAAGCGACCAGCCATTGCGGATTCACCTTACTGCCCACCTTGGTCAGCTCAGGGCCAATGTTGCCGCCGATCAACTGCGTAACGCCGCCGCGGTCCACCGACAATGCGTGGCAGGTGACGCAGAACATTTGATTGAAGCGCACCTCGCCTGCATCTGCCGGATCGCCGTTCTTGCGCGCTGCGGCCATCGCGCTTGCGCTGAAGCGATAGGCAGCCACGGGCTGCGCTTTCTGTTCACTCAAAAATGCAGAGAGCGCTCGTATCTCTTCGTCACTCAAGCGAAACTGCGGCATCCGCGGCTGCGTGGCCACACCATCGACCACCACGTTGCCATCCGCGTCGAGTATCGTGCGCGGCTCTTTGAGCCATTTGTAAATCCACGCGCGACTCACCTTGGTCCCCACGCTGCTCAGGTCGGGCGCAAGCATCGCCGGACGCTCCACGCCTTGCAGCGTGTGGCAGCCGATGCAGTTGTAACGCACGATCAACGCGCGGCCATGATTTAAGCGCGGCGTCTGCGGCAGGTCTTCGTGGTGACACGCGCCGCAGCTTGCCTGCTCATACTGCTTGGGCAGCACCGGTTGTCGCCAGGCCATTGCACCTGCATGTGCTTGGCGCACGATGCCTTCGTGGTAACTTTGCCAACTGCCACTGTGCCCACCCGGCCAGTAAATCGCCACCAGCGCAGCCGCAATTGCGACGGCAAAGACATGGGGCAGCCATGGCACTACTCTTTGAATTGATTTTTTGAACATCGCTGCTCCATGTCCGTCTATGCGCCGTTAGCGCTTCACCATCACACTGATTGTGGTCACACCCGCGCCCACATTGACCGACTGCGTGGACGGCTTGGCCTCTTCGCTCCACGCCTTCAACGTATACGCGCCCGCGGGAACATCCTTGATGACAAAGTTGCCCATCTTGTCCGTCACAGCAAAGTACGGCGTCGGCGCAACGATGATGTAGCCCGACATCTCCGGGTGCACATTGCAAAGCAGCGGCACAGTTCCTAGAACGTTAAACGTGAAGGATTTCTTCTGTCCCTGCGGCCACGTGCCCATGTTGTGCGCCAGCTTGCGGTTCTTGTTGATCGCGGGCCAGTACACGTTGTGTCCCACGGGATCTTCATTCGTAAAGTCCACCGTCGTTCCCTTCAACACCACCAACACGTGCGGAGCAAAGGCTAGATGCGCTTGATCCA
>JAJZCX010000236.1 GCA_021851625.1 Acidobacteriota bacterium
CTCCGGCATCTACGCCCGGATAGTAGCGGTGCGCGCCACCCTTCGGTAGCAGCTTCTCCGGAAATGTGGTGGTCGGCAGAGCATTGTGTTGTGCGATAAGCGCATTTTGGTGTTTCGTAGCCCAATCCCATGCATCAATGGCATCATTGCCGTAATAGAAGAACCCCGTGCCATGATACTGGCTGCCGCCAGAGCGGGAGGTGGTGTTGATGACAACCGGACCATACTGTGCATCGGCACCATAGTTGGAGGTCTGCACGTTCATTTCTTGCGTGAACTCGGGGAGGATAATGGAGATCGAACCGCAATCGCAGCCCGGATCGTCGATATCAACGCCGTCCAACAACTGCAGCGTGCCGCCGCGATACGGAACGCCGTTCGAGACCAGGCCGTTGCCGATCATGCTGTTATCCACGTTGATGAACTCATCATTCGTCGTCGGGCCGTTGCTCAAACCGTGTCCAGCCGTGACCACGCCGGGGAGTATCTTCAACAACTCCGTCGTATCCTGACCGAACATGGTGATGTTCTGAATGTCACGATAATCCAGCACCGCGCCGTGTGCGCCATTTTCCACAGGAATAATCTGGGTGGCGGCCTGCACGGTCACTGTCTGCTGTGCGGTGCCAACGGCAAGAGCAATGGCCGCAACACCGCGTTGATCACCGGCGTGGAGGATAACGCCCGTAATCTGCTTGGCATTGAATCCTTTTGCGCTCGCCTTCACGCTATAGCTGCCCGGATCCAAGGCCGGGAAGGAGAAAAAGCCTGAGCCATCGGTCGTCACATTACGGACGCTCCCGTCGGCTTCGTTGGTTACAGTCACCTGCGCACCCGGGATCACAGCGCCCGAAGCATCGGTCACGGTTCCGGAGAGAGTCGCAGTGGTCTGCGCGTGCAATGCAGGCATGAACGCCAGCAGCGCTGCAAATGCCAGCGCGACGCCGATCCACTGCTTCCATTGCGTCTTCCAATTCGATTGATTCATTTTTTGCCCCCAAGCCTCACTATTGAGAATGGACAGTTCTTTGGTTTTCGTTTAAGAGTGTGTACCTGCCATCGCTGACATTTGCACGCACTCCCCGCGCGCCCTCCACCAAATACACTTCGGCCTCTGGACGCATCTAAAAGCCTTTTCTGGCTTCCGCAATATGTCTACACGATTGGTTTTACCGTTGTCAACAAAAATTCTCGCAAAATTCACGATTCGCGGAATTCACCGGAAATCGCCAAGTAAATCGCTTCAGAACCACCCGTTGCAGCATATCCGGATTGCTCGCTGTGTCCCAGTCTTGTGCTAGAAATTTGGCGACTCCAGCCCCTTTGCGTTCCACGGGAAATGGCTGAGAATGGGTGCATGTCCGTTTTGCTGCTTTGCCTACTGTGTCTGTTGGGGTCGATGCGCGCCTGGGCCGCGCCGATCCAGCTCCGTGACGTGGGTGCGGCGGTCGGCGTGAGCACGACGCAGCACTCCGTTGCCGACAAGCGCTATTTGGTGGAGATGATGGGCGGCGGGGTGGCGCTCTTCGACTGCGACAACGACGGGCGGCTGGATATTTTGACGGTAAATGACTCGACTGTGGGGCGTTTTCAGCAAGGCGGCGAGCCGATGGTGACGCTCTACCACCAGGATGGCTTAGGCGGACAGCTTCACTTTACCGACGTGACGCAGGCAGCAGGGCTGACCACGCTGGGCTGGGGTATGGGCGTGGCCGTGGGCGATTTTGACAACGACGGCTTGCCGGACATTTATGTGACCGGCTGCGGGCACAATGTGCTGTATCGCAATCTGGGCGGATGCAAGTTTCAGGATGTAACCGCGCAGGCAGGCGTGGCTGGCGGCGGCTTCAGCGTGGGAGCGGCTTGGGCCGCTTATGACCGCGACGGCAAGCTCGACCTGTTCGTCACACGCTATGTGGACTCTGACATCCACCATCTGCCCAAACCGGGCGACGCAGCCTTCCAATATCGCGGCCTGCAAATGGAGGTGCCCGTCGCCCAAGGCGAGACGGATTTTCTCTTCCACAACGAGGGCGGCGGCAAATTTACAGACGTGGCGGCGCAGGCTGGCGTCAGCAACCCGGACAAGCACTTGGGCATGGGCGTGGCCTGGGGCGACTACGACAATGACGGCTGGCCCGACCTGTTCGTCACCAATGACATGGGGCCGAATTATCTGTTCCACAACCTGCACAACGGCAAGTTTGAGGACGTGGGCTACCTGACCGGCACGGCGCTGAGCGCCGACGGCCACACCATGGGCAATATGGCCGCCGACTTTGGCGACTACGACCGTGACGGCTGGCTGGATGTGGTCATCACACGCTATGGCTACCAGCCCATGACCTTATACCGCAATCAAGGACTGATGGGGTTCACCGACACGACGTGGGCCTCGCAAATCGAGCACGACGGCAACTACCCGGTGCGCTGGGGCGGCGGCTTTGCCGACTTGGACAATGACGGCTGGCCCGACATCTTCTCAGCCAACGGCAATGTGACCGCGCTGGTCGATTCCCTGCCCCATGAGCTGCGCTACCGCGAGCCAGCGGAGGTCTTCCGCAACCGCGGCAATGGCACATTTGAGGATGTCTCCTCGACCTGCGGCGTCAACGATGGCCCGCTGCAATCCCGACGTGGCACGGCCTTTGGCGATCTGAACAACGACGGCAACGTGGACGTGGTGGTCTACAACGAAGACGGGCCGCCGTCAGTATTCTTAAACGAAACGCGCAGCGCCAATCATCGTGTGCTTTTCAAATTGATCGGGACGAAGAGCAACAAAGCGGCCATCGGCGCGCGCGTTACCGTAACAGCGGGCAAGCTGACGCAGATCGATGAGGTGCGCGGCGGCGGCAGCTATTTGTCGTCCAATGACACGCGACTGCACTATGGGCTGGGTGCCAGCGCGGTGATGAGCACTGTGGCCATCCAATGGCCCAGCGGCCTGCGCGAGGAACTAAAAGACGTGCCTGCCGATTTCATCTACACGCTGGTGGAGGGCCAAGGCATCCAGAGCCAGGTCGCACTGCCGCCGTTGCCCAAACCGCCGGCTGCTCCGCATGCCAGGGATCGCTAAAGCACGGGATGGTGTAGCCAAAAGCGTGGGTAGTGTTGGCAACCGCAGATCCCTCCACTCCGCTTTGCTCCGGTCGGGATGACAATGTGTATGGAGTGCTGATATTGCCGACACACACAGGGCTGATGCTGGCATTGCCTGTATATCCACACCCACCACACCTTGTCATTCCGAGCGAGCGTAGGCGAGTCGAGGAATCTGCGGTGCGCCGCATCCCATCTGCTGCCAATCGCTATGGCTGCTCCGCGGCAAATGGCGTTCGCTGCGGGGTGCTCTGGCCTTCTGTGATCGTGTAGATGGCGTCGGCGGGCAGTGCGGTAAAAACATCCTTTTCGCCGCTGGGCCAGGCGATTTCCACCTTGTCCATGACCGTATGCCCAGCCAAGCCGAAGTGCAGCCGCAGATCATTCTGCGATAGGTAGCTGCCGCCGCCGCGCACCTCGTTGAACTGCACCAGACTGCCTGCCGTCACCGTGACGCGCGCGCCGATGGCCGCTTTGTTGCTCTTGGTTCCGATCAGGTGGAAGAGCACGCTGTGGTTGGTGTTCGGCGTGCGGT
>JAJZCX010000237.1 GCA_021851625.1 Acidobacteriota bacterium
TCGCCGCCTGCAACTCCGCATCCAACCGCCCACGCACACGCTCCAACAGCATTTGCTTGGTGGCACGCAGGGCCTGCGGACTGTTCTGCAACAGCGTTTGCGCCAAGGTCTGCGCGCGCGCCAACAGCGCATCCGGCTCCAACACCTCATGCACCAGGCCCATGCGCTGCGCCTCTTCGGCAGAGATCAAACGCCCGGTCAGTAACAAGTCGCGCGCATATTTTTCCCCAATTTGCAGCGACAAAAACGTGGAGACCATCGCGGGTATAAATCCGATGCGCACCTCGGTGTAGCCAAACTGAGCGCCGCGAGCGGCCAGCGTGAAGTCACACAGCGTGGCCAATCCCATACCACCGGCCAGCGCCGGGCCATGCACGGCGGCAATCGTTGGTATCGGCAGTTCGTAGAGTGCGCGAAAGAGCCGGATCATGCGCTCGGCATCCGCAGCATGTTCGGCAGAGGATTTCTGACTCAACGCGCGTAGATGCTCCATGTCGAGTCCCGCGCAGAAGGCCGCACCTGCCCCCGCAAGCAGCAGCACGCACGCTGTGCGCTGCGCGGCAGCGTCAAAAACATGCAGCAGTTCCTCCATCATCTGCGGGTTCAGCGCATTGCTCCGCTCCGGTCGATGCAACGTTACAGTGAGTACATTCGCCTCGTCCTGCACGCGCAACGTTTCAAAGTTCTTCATGACATCCTCGTCATTGTCTTCCATTCTTGCTTCCGTAGCGCGTGGCAATGGCCTCTGCTGCGGAGAGCAACCCATCGAGCGATGTGAGTCGTGGCACCTCGGCACCTGCCTGTCGCAATGTGGTCAGCGCAGTCTCCGTCGCAATGTTGCCCAACAGCACATCCTGCGCGAAGGGACATCCGCCCAAGCCGCGCAGGCTCATATCAAATCGCCTGCATCCGGCTTGATACGCTGCGAGTACCTTACCCGCTGACTCCGACGGACGTGCGTGCAAGTGCACACCAATCTCCAAATCGGGATGCGCTGCAATCACCGCGCCGGTCACGCTACGCACCAATGCAGCGTCGGCTACGCCCACCGTGTCTGCCAACGAAATCTGACGCACGCCCATCTCCGCAAGCAGGGCGCAGGCCTCCACCACTTCCTCCTCGCTCCACGCATCGCCATAGGGATTGCCGAAGGCCATCGAGATATAGGCGACCACGTCCATGCCCGCGCGATAGGCCAGTTCGCAGATCGACTCCAATGCGTCCAGCGCTTCTTCGGGCGTCTGATGCTGATTGCGCTCTAAAAATGTAGGCGCAATCGAATAAGGAAATCCCAGCGTGCGCACGGACTCCGTAGCTGCGGCGCGCTCCGCGCCTTTAGCGTTCACCACGATGCCAAGGATCTCCACATCATCCGGCGGGTCGAGCCAAGCCAGCACCTGCTCGGCGTCGGCCATTTGCGGCACGGCCTTGGGAGAGACAAACGACACAGCGTCGATGTGGCGAAACCCGGCGGCAACCAGCGTGCGCAGATAGTCGGCCTTGATCTCCGCGGGAATGATGCCGGGCAGTCCCTGCCAGGCATCGCGTGGACATTCGATAATTTTTACGCTCTCTGCTTTTGTGCTCACTAGGTTTGCAGTATACCGGGGTGGAAGCGCGGCATCTCCGGGTTCAGCGCAGCGCATTCCAGCGCCGTGATGAGCACCTGCCGCGTACTGCGCGGATCAATCATTGCATCCACCCACAGCCGTGCCGCTGCATAGCGCGCATCGGACTGCTCATCATAAGCAGCCTGCGTGGAGGCCAGCAGCTCCTGCTTTTCTGCCTCGCTCAACTGCTGGCCCATACGCTGCAACTGCTGCACTTTAATTTCCACCAAAGTATTGGCCGCCGCCGTGCCGCTCATCACTGCATAGCGCGCCGTGGGCCAGGCGAAAATAAAGCGCGGATCGTAGGCCTTGCCACACATCGCATAATTCCCCGCGCCAAAAGACCCGCCAACAATGACCGAAATCTTTGGCACCACACTGTTGGCCACGGCGGCGACCATCTTTGCTCCAGAACGAATGATGCCGCCCGCCTCGGCATCGCGGCCCACCATGAAGCCATTCACATCCTGCAAAAAAATCAGCGGGACGCGGCACTGATTGCAGTCCATGATGAAGCGCGCAGCCTTGTCCGCAGACTCGCTGTAGAGCACACCGCCAAACTGCATTCGACTTTGACCATCCGGCCCAATCTGCTGTTGGTGCAGCTTTTGATTGGCAACAATGCCCACGGCCCAGCCGCCCATGCGCGCATAGCCGCAGATCACGGTCGCGCCGTACTCCGGCCTGTACGTATCGAAGCGCGAGCCATCCACAATGCGCGCAATTACGGCGTGCATGTCATACGCATTGCCGGGAATTTTCTCCGGCGCTGGATGCAACAGGGCCAGCAAATCTTCTGCTGGGTACAAGGGTGCATCGTGTTGCGGGTCAAACGGAATGCGATCGAAGGCCGGAGCCGGTGCAGCGCCAAATCGACCGACCAACGAACGCACCCGCGCCATGCAAAGCTGCTCGTTTGGCTCTTTGAAGTCCACCGTGCCAGAGATGGCCGCGTGCATCGAAGCACCGCCGAGTTCCTCTGCTGAACACTTTTGCCCGATGGCCGCCTGCACCAGCGCAGGCCCGGCGAGAAACAGCCCGCTGCCTTCGGTCATCAGCACGTGGTCGGTCATCACCGGCAGATACGCTCCGCCCGCCACGCACATGCCCAAGATCGCCGTGATCTGCGGAATGCCCTGGGCCGACAGCACGGCATTATTGCGAAAGATGCGGCCAAAATCATCCTGATCGGGAAAAACATCCTCTTGCAGCGGCAAAAACACGCCGGAAGAATCGACCAGATACAGAACAGGAATGCGATTTTCCAGCGCGATGTGCTGCGCACGCAAAACTTTTTTGGCCGTCATGGGAAAAAACGCGCCAGCCTTGACCGTGGCGTCATTGGCCACGACCATCACGCGTCTGCCCGCAACCAAGCCCACACCCGTGACCACGCCTGCCGCTGGCGCACCGCCCCACTCCGCATACATGCCGTGCGCGGCGTACAGGGACAATTCTAAAAATTCACTGCCGGGGTCGAGCAGCAGATCCAATCGTTCGCGCACGGTGAGCCGCTGCTTGGCGTGTTGCGCGGCGATGGCCTTGGCTCCGCCGCCTTGGCCAATATCGCGCTGCTCCTGCTCCATCGCCGCGAGCAACGCGCGCATAGCCGTGGCGTTGGCTTGCGCGGTCTTGCTGGCCGGTTCGAATGCGGATTGCAGAACATTCGCCATTGGCGCTTGGCTATCCTTTTCCATTCTGCAATGCCTCGCCTCATCCAGACTGCCCAGCATAGATCAGCCGTCGCATACTCGCAATAGAAAATCCGCGGAGAAGTGACAGCCGCTTCCCAGATGCACTCCTGGCTTTCAACCCTTGCGCACGAAAAAATTATTGACACAGCGACTTTTGCTCGACACTGTCCGTCTATACTGACTAAGGATCAACCTGCGGATCCGTTACCGGGGCGCTACGCCTCTCGGCAATCAAGATAGGCATTGGCAAGCAAATGCCATTGCAGGAACCGGACTTCCAATGAAAAATACATTGCATGTTTTCTCCGCATTCTGCACGGCCTTGTGTGT
>JAJZCX010000238.1 GCA_021851625.1 Acidobacteriota bacterium
TTCCGAACTCGCCGTGGACGAACCGAGCGAAGTGGCCCCAATCAAATAGGCGGGATTGTTTTGCTGGGAACGAAAATCCTGCTGCACTGGGATCTGGCCTGTCGTCGTTGCTCCGGTCGCATTTCCATTTTGCTGCGTGGCGTTGGATCCATTGGCAGCCACTCCTGCATTCGCATTGGCATTGGCATTGGCTGGGATTGGATTCCCTTGCTGGTCATATTGCTGCGCAATGTCCGCTCCCGCCTGCGACTGCGACGTCAGCCCGCTGTCCAGCCCATAGTTGGTCACCGAACTTGGCCCGGCGAGATACGGCGTCTGCATTCCATATTGCGACTCCATCCCCGCGCGCGGATTTCGCTGCGGATAATCACGCAGCAACGGCATATATTCCGGAGCGGGCAGACCCAAGGCGATGCGTTCTTGCCAATAATTGCGCGTAATCAAAGCCTGCTTGTTGGGCAGCAGATCGTGAAGGGTCATCCCCGCGTGCCAGGCATACCGGCCCGGATTCGCCACATTGCCTCGCAGCGTCACCGTCTGGTCAAACTGCGGCACCATCTCCGGCACGCGCAGAATATCGCCCGCGTGGAGTGCCGTTTGCATCCCGGCTGCATCCAGCGGCAAATCCACCGTCATCCGCGTACCAGAGGTGCTGATGCGATCCAACTGCGCTTGTGTGTGTGCCGCATCCTCAGAAAATCCGCCCGCCAACTGAATGGCATCCGCAGCGGTCTCCGTTCCCTTCAACTCATAAATCGCAGGCACCTGCACACTGCCCGCAACGGCCACGCGTGGCCCGGCGGCAGGAATGTAGATCACATCGCCAGAGACCAACTGCACGTCTTTGGATTTATCCCCACGCAACAACAGATCGTATAGATCAAACGTGGTCACTACCGTATCGCCACGCTTCACTTGGATGGCGCGCATCGAGCCGTGCACCGACGGCCCGCCCGAGGCAAACAGCGCATTCACCAGCGTGCTCAACGCGCTGACGGTGTAACTACCCGGACGCTGCGCCTGTCCCACCACAAAAATCTGAATGGACCGCAACTGTCCCATGTTGGCGTTCAGATCAAAGTTGCGAAAGTAGTGGCTCAACTGACCATGCAGGTAACTATTCAACTGCGCAAATTGCAGACCCGCCAAGTGCACTGCACCTACTTGGGGAATGTACAAATCGCCAGAGCGATCCACCGTGCCGCGCACGTTGAAGCTCACCTGCCCCCAAACGCGAATCAACACCTCATCTCCCGGACCAATCACGTACTCCGGCGTCACGGGCACGCGATCCACTGGGGCAAAGGTGGTGGGCACATTGAAAAAGAGATCTTCACCATAAATCGGCAGCATTTTTCCCACGCTGCCCGCAACGAATCGCTGAAACTCCGTCGGCTTTTGTTGCGGAAAATTCTGGGAAGTGCCATACGGATATCGACCGCGGTTCAGCGCATAGGGGCTGCGATCCACATAGTTCGGAGCACGCTGATTCAACCCCGGCATCGGCAGTCCAGTGGTGGACCCATTCGCAGAAGCTCCCGCCCCATAGGTAGGCTGCGCCATCGTCGAGGACATATCGCCCCCCGTACTGCCGCCTCCGGAACACGCTGCTGAAGTGGCATTCATCGGGTTGCCACAATCCGTCGCGGAGGATGCACCCTGGTCAGAGGTTTGCGCTACGGCTGCCGCGCTGGCTAGCAGCACGCAAAGGAGGAATTTGCTCTTATTTGTAAATAGTCCACGCATGGTCAACAGCCATTAGTGTAAATGGTTTGCGTGAAAATGTACGGAAAGAAATCCATCCTTTACTTTGGTTTAGCGGTATCCATCCCGCCGATGCTCACTGCACGACCAGCGTCAGTGTCACGCTCTTTGTCAGCCCCCCCGCACTGGCCGTCGCGGTGAAGGTATAGGTTCCACTGGGCGCGTTGCCAGCAACAGGCAGCGGATTCGGTGTCGCCGATCCGCCGCTCAACACGCCACCACCCACGCCGCACCCTTGCGCCGAAACCAACGCGACCAGCAGCAAGGCCAACCCCATCCACTGCGCGATCCCTGCCTGCCTCAAGAACCGTTGCCCTCTGCGCCGGGCCAAGCCCAGCGCCAGCAAGGATCCCAACCCCGGCAGTATCCACCACGCGCTGTCCCCTCCCCAGCCCGCACGCTGCACCTGCACCGATGCGCTCGCGCTGCTGCTGGCCGCCGTGTTCACGCTGACCGCAATCAGCCCCGGTGCCGTCAGCGAGGCCGTCGCTGGCTGAAAGGTACAACTCACATCCAGCGGCAGATTCGCACAAGCCAAGCTCGCCGTGCCTGTCGAGCCATTCACTGGCGTCAACAATAGCTGGTACACCGCCGTAGCTCCGCTGGCCACCGTCGCCGTCGTTGAACTCTGCGGTGAGAGCGAAAAATCAATTCCCGTGCCGCTCAACGCCACCTGCAATGTTCCCGCATTCGCCGTCACCACCGTCAACGTGCCGCTCACCGCGCCCGGCTGCGTTGGCATAAAGATCACCTGCAAATTGCAACTTGTCCCCGCGCCCAGCGTCAGCCCGCAGTTTGTGCTCTCTGTAAACGGCCCCGTCACGGCAACCGACATCAGCGACAGCGTGTTTGTGCCCCCATTAGCCAGCACCACCGTCTGCGCCGCGGTCGCAATCTGCACGCCCGAAGCTCCAAAGTTCAACGCCGCCGGAGCCAGAGCAATTCCACCCAACATCCCCGTGCCCGTCACAGGAATGGTCTGCGTGCGGCTGGCATCGGTCACCGTAATCACCGCTGCCTGTGCGCCGGTTCCCAGTGGAGCAAAGCTCACCGAGATTGTGCAGGCAGCGCCCGGAGTCAGCGTCGCGCCACATGTGGTGGTGATGGGGAACTCTCCGCTGCTCGACTGAATCGAAATTCCCGTCAGCGTGTTCGTCACGTTGTTGCTCAGCGTAAGGATCTGCGCCGCGCTCACACTACCAACGGCCTGCGCAGCAAAACTCAGCGACAGCGGCGACAGATTATCGTCTGCCGGAGCCTCCGCGTAGCCGCTCAAAGGCACCGCCTGCGTCCGCGTCGCATCCACCACGTCCAACTGCCCGGTCGAGTTGCCCGCCGTCTGCGGCGCATACATCACCGTAATCGTGCACCTGGAATGCGCCGCCAGCGATGTGCCGCATGTGTCCGTCGCGGTAAAGCCAGCGCCCTGCGCCTGCAAGGAAATTCCGGTCAGCGCCACGTCGCCGGAGTTGGTCATCGTCAAGGTCTGCGCCGGAGCCGTATGCCCCACCACCGTGGCCGGAAAGGTCATCGACGCGGCGGAAAGCGTGTCCGTCGGCGGAGCAATTCCCGTTCCACTCAGCGCCACCGTCTGCGTGCGTTGAATATCGGTCACCGTGATTGTGCCCGTCTCCGGCCCGTCCGCGTGCGGTGTATACGTCACCGTCAGCGTGCAAGCGGAGTTGGCTTGCAGCGTGTAGTTGCACCCATTCACCACGGTAAAGTCGCCGCTCCCCTGCACCTGAATCGCCGTCAACGGCGCACCACCGCTGTTGGTCAGCGTCACTGTCTGCGGCGCGCTCGCCGTCCCTTCAAAGGTCGCAGCAAAGCTCAACGACAACGGGCTGAGCGTGTCCGTGG
>JAJZCX010000239.1 GCA_021851625.1 Acidobacteriota bacterium
GCGGCGACGGCATGGTGTTCCGCGCGCGCAAAAAGCGCACCGCGCCCGACTTGGGATTCGTCGGTGAAATCGCCGCCTCGGATCCACGTTGGCTGCACGCCGTCTGGCAGATGGGCGGCATCCCTGTGCTCTCCAGCATTGCGCTGGGCTTTGACGGCGAGTACTACAACATCAACGCTGACGAAATGGCTGCGGCCTGCGCTGTGGCCTGCCGCGCAGAGGCGCTGGTCTTTTTGACCGATGTGCCCGGCGTGCGCGGAGCTGATGGGCAGATTCTGCGCTGGCTCAGCCTGAAGCAGATTCCCGAATTGACCAGCACGGCGGTCATCAGCGGCGGCATGTTGCCGAAGTTGGGTGCCTGCCGCGAAGCCTTGCTGCACGGTGTGCAGCGTGTACGCATTTTGCCCGCAGAGTCGGCAAAGATTCTGCCGGATCTTTGCTCCACAAAAATTACCGAAGGTACGGAGGTGATGGTCGCATGAAGCTGGACAACATTCGCGCAGCCGAGGCCCGGCTGTTGGTGCAGACCTATGAACGCACGCCCGTGCTCTTTGTGCGCGGCGAAGGCGTGCACCTGTACGACGAAAACGGAGCCGCCTATCTGGACTTTTTGAGCGGCATTGGAGTCAACGCGCTGGGCTATGCGCATCCGGCAATTACGGCTGCCATTGCCGCGCAAAGCCAGAAGCTGCTGCACACCTGCAACCTCTTCTACCACGAGGGACAGGCGGAGTTGGCGCTGCGGCTGACGGAAATCTCCGGCATGGATCGCGCCTTTTTCTGCAACAGCGGCACAGAAGCCCAAGAGGCCGCTATGAAGATTGCACGCGCCCATGCAGGAGTGCTGCGCGCGGAAGGCAAGCAGATCGGCACCAAGATTCTGGCCTTTGAAAACGGTTTCCATGGCCGCACGATGGGCGCAGTCTCCACCACGCACAAGGCCAAGTACCGCGAGCCATTCGCGCCGCTGATCCCTGGCGTGGAGTTTGTGCGCTTCAACGATGTGGCCGACTTCCAAGCCAAGTTTTCCACCGAAGTTTGCGCCGTTGTCATCGAGACGGTGCAGGGCGAGGGCGGCATTCACATTGCCACGCCGGAGTTTCTTGCCACGGTGCGCAAGCTGACACAGCAGACGGGCGCATTGCTGATTGCCGATGAGATTCAATGCGGGCTGGGCCGCACGGGCCAGTGGTTTGGCTATCAACACTCTGGCGTGCTGCCGGATGTGGTGACGTTGGCCAAGCATCTGGGCGGCGGGCTGCCAGTGGGCGCGGTGTTGTGCACGGACGAAGCTGCGCGCGCCATCACACCCGGCATGCACGGCACCACTTTTGGTGGAGGGCCGCTGGCCTGCGCTGTGGCCTGCACCGTGGTGGACACGCTGCGCCAGAAAAATATGTTGGCGCATGTGCGCACGCTTGGCGATTACTTTCAAGACAAGCTGCGCGCTCTGGCGCAGAAGCATACCTGCATCACCGCGGTGCGTGGCTTGGGCCTGATGATTGGCGCGGAGATTGCCTCTGCCGATCTGGCCAAGAGCATTTACACGCAGATGCTGGAGCGGCATATTTTGATCAATCGCACCAGCGAAACGGTACTGCGTTTTCTGCCGCCGTATGTCATCGAGCGGCACCATATTGATCAGGTCGTCGAGGCGCTCGACACCGTACTGACGGCGGCTGCCGTCGCAGGAGTGAAACAGGCATGACCAGCAAGACCATCGCCCTGCGGCAGCCGGTTGCCGCCAAGACCGCCACTGCCCCCGCATCTGCCCACGACGCGGTTGCAGTAGGTATGCAAGGCCGCGACCTGTGCTCCATGCGCGATCTGACGCCCGCCGAGGTGCAGTGCATCTTGGACACAGCGCAGCGCATCAAGGCGCAGCCGCGGTTGTACCGGCACGCATTGGAGTCACGCCAACTGGTGATGTTTTTTGAGAAGGAATCGCTGCGCACGCGGCTCACCTTTGAGACGGGCATCAACACGCTGGGCGGCTCGGCGATCTTTGTCGATCAGACCAGCTCACGGCTGGGCCAGCGCGAGTCGCTCTACGACGTGGCGCACAATCTGGAGCGCTGGATGGATGCGATCGTGCTGCGCACCTACGCGCACGAAACCATCACCGGCATGGCGGAGTTTGCGCACATTCCCGTCATCAACGCGCTCAGTGACATTGAGCATCCCTGCCAGTCTCTGGCCGATGTGCTCACCTTGCAGGAGCGCTTTGGCAACCTGCACGGACTACGGCTTGCCTACTTGGGCGACGGCAACAACGTGGCGCACTCGCTGATGCTTTGCGCAGCGCACCTGGGCATGCACTGCGTGCTGGCCACACCGCCGCAATACGGTCCCGCGCCGGAGTATCTGACCGCAGCGCAGGCCATTGCCAGCACCACCGGCGGCAGTGTGGCGTGGATCCACGATCCGCGCGAGGCTGCTTCTGGCGCCGACGCCATCTACACCGACGTGTGGACCAGCATGGGCAAGGAACAGGAGATGGAGCAGCGCAATCAAGCCTGCCTGCCATATCAGGTCAATAAAGCGATGATGGCTTTGGCTGCGCCGCACGCCGTCTTCATGCACTGTCTTCCGGCACACCGCGAGGATGAGGTCACCACGGAGGTACTCGAAGGGCCGCAGTCGGTGGTCTTCGACCAAGCCGAAAACCGTATGCACGCGCAGAAGGCAATTCTGTTGCTGCTGCTCGGCGGTGGGCCACAGGGTGTGGGCGCGGAGTTTGCCCCCGGCAACTCGGCCACCGCACCGCGCAAGCGACCGCAGATGCCGTCCTACTCCTAAGCTGCAAGTCGGCAACAAGCGCAGTGGATGGAAGCGTGCCGATCCGCACAGCGGCGCTTGTAACAATGCGCGCACAATGGGTTGGAAGGAACGCATCCCGCTGAATTTGAGAAAATAAGAACGTCACCCGCGTGTGGCGTTCCCACCCGCAAATAGAAAGGCTGAATAGAATTTTTATGGCTAAGAAAGTTGTTCTCGCATACTCCGGCGGTCTCGACACATCGATCATCATTCCCTGGCTGAATGAAAACTACGGCATGGACGTTATCGCCATGGTTGCCGACGTGGGCCAGGGCGAAGACCTGGACGCGGTGGTCGCCAAGGCCTACGCCACGGGCGCGAAGAAGGTTGTCGTCCGCGATCTGCGCGATGAGTTCCTGCGCGACTACGTGTATCCGACCGTACGCGCCGGAGCCGTGTATGAAGATAAATATCTGCTGGGCACCTCCATTGCGCGCCCGGTGATTGCCAAGCATCAGGTGGAAGTCGCGCTCGAAGAGGGCGCAGAGGCCGTGGCGCACGGCTGCACCGGCAAGGGCAACGATCAAGTTCGCTTCGAGCACGCCTATCAGGCGCTCGCTCCAGAACTGCAAGTGATCGCGCCGTGGCGGGAGTGGGATCTGCACTCACGCGAGGACTGCTTGGACTACGCCGAGGCGCACAACATTCCCGTGGCCGCCAGCCGCGAAAAGATTCACTCGCGCGACCGCAATCTGTGGCACATCAGCCACGAGGGCGGCGAGTTGGAAGATGCAGGCAATGCTCCGCTGGAAAGCACTTGGGTCTGGACGCGCTCTCCGCAAGAAGCT
>JAJZCX010000240.1 GCA_021851625.1 Acidobacteriota bacterium
CAATCGAGGCTAGCTCCAACATCAAATCCGCCGCCCACAGCGCGCTGGCAAAGGTGTCGCTGACGCCCTCCTTGCCGCCGCCGTAACAGGAGTTGGTCTCCGCCAGTCGAAAGGGCAGATGCGATTGCTCCATCGCCGCGCGAATCTGCGGCAGCCCGTTGTCCCAGCGCGAATTCGCTGGTGCCAGCAACCGCTCAATGTTCATCGATGGGTCGCTCGCCGGGCCTTCGGCGTAGTAGTGCGTGCTCAACATCTCTACCTGCGGGCCAAATTGCTGCGCAAACTCACGCACCCACATGCCGGTGATCGCCGTATCCGGCCCACCAAACTTCGCCCCCGGCACACGCGCCACAATCGCGTCGTGGAAGCGTTTCCAATCCTGTGCAAAGGCTGCATAGTCGTAGCCGCGCGCGCGCAGTCCATTGTGTCCAAACAGATCGGACTCATTGCCAATTTGAAAGAGAATCAGCCGGTCGCCCAGCGTGTCAAAGACATAGGCTGCCTCCGCTGCCGCGCGCTCCGGCGTGCCTTGACCCAGATTCAAACCGTAGTAGGCGCGCCAGCCGGTCGCATCCAAAAACTCACGCAGATTGCGAATGGCCAGCGGCGTGGTCTGCGTCGGAGGTGCGGGCTTGTGGCCTTTGTCTGGGCCAACGGCTCCGCCAGCGGCATCGGCTGGCTGCGCTGCGCCCGGCTCCGGAGTCCAAAAGGCAAACTCACTGGTGTTGCCACCAATGCGCAGCACGCCGCGTGGAGCCAATGCGCGCAAAAACTCCACAAGCGGATGATTGCTGGCCGAGAAATACTCTGGATGCGCAAGCTGCGCGGTCTCAAAGCTCAGGCCCAGAAACTCCGGGTCAATCCACGGCCCCACCACATTCGGCTGCAACTCCAGCCGCGCTTCGGAGACTTGGTTTGATTCTGTCCAGGCAAACTTTGGCAGTGCCGCGCTGGAGATGGCGGCGGAGGCGGAGAGCAAAAAATCGCGGCGCTTCATAACGCAACCAGTCAATCATTCCAAGCAGGCAAATGCAACTGGCCCCCGCCGTCACAGGCTGTGCTGACGGCGCAGAGCCTGTCTGCTAGGTGATGTCCTCGGTATCAAAAGCGGGTCTGCGAACAGGCTGCGCAGCCGATTCTTCCAGCAGTTTGCGCACAACCTTTTCAATATTTGCCTGCGTATCGACGGCTGCGGATTTCCTTCTAGGCCGGTCGGAGTGATCCAGCTTCTCCAGCAATACCACGGCGTGTGCAATGGCGACATGATCCTGATCCAGGCCCTCAGGCGTCTTCGCTTTGATGCCCACATCGTGCGGCTCCAGATGCAGCAGTGTGGCCACGTTGTCGCGCAGCCGGTCGGCGATGGGGCTGATCTTCGGCGCAGCCAGCACCAGCGTCGTGTCCACGTTCACGATGCCATATCCTGCATTGCGAATCTCTTCGAGCGCCGTTGCCAGAAAAATCGCCGAGTCTGCATTTTTCCAGCGCGGATCGCCCGGCGGAAAAAAGCTGCCAATGTCTCCCGCAGCCACTGCGCCCAGCAGGGCGTCGGTAATGGCATGCAGCAACACGTCCCCGTCTGAGTGCCCGGCCAACCCCTCCGGGTGGTCGATCGTCAGGCCGCCAATCTTAAGCGGCACTCCTTGCTTGAAGGCGTGGGAATCCCAGCCGTAGCCAATTCTCATCGTGCGTTTCCGTTCCTAGTGTGTTTCCGTTTCTAAATCGTAAAAAAATATCTGCTGCGCCGCGCGGTTTGCCTGGCCGCTTCCAGTGCTGCGGTACTATTTTTGGCGCAGGTAAAATTCCGCCAGTTCTAAATCGCCCGGCTGCGTGATCTTGAAGTTGCGTGGTGAGCCGACCACCACAGCCACAGGCACGCCGGCCCGCTCGGCTAGCGATGCTTCATCCGTGCCGAGAAATCCATCGGTCTCGGCCTCCTGAAAGATGCGGCGCAGCAGACCGCAACGGAAGCCTTGCGGCGTCTGTGCCTGCACGATGCGCTCGCGTGGAATGGTTGCAGTAATTAGCGCGCCTTCGGAGGTGCGCTCCACCTGTTTGATGGTGTCAATGGCGGGCAGGCCAACAATGGCCGCGCCATGTTTGCGCACAGCTTCGATGGTGCGCTCGATGGTGGCCGCGTCAATCAATGGGCGGACAGCGTCGTGCACCAGCACGATGTCCTCTTCCTGCGCCGGCAGGCTGCGCAGAGCCGCACTCACCGAGGCCTGGCGCGTGTCGCCGCCGGTGACCACGTGGATTTTTTCTGGCAGAGCATAGTGCGCGATCTGCTCCTCGACACGCTCGATCTCATTGGCACGCACCGCCACGTGGATGCCCTCTACCGCGGTGATCGCGGCGAAGGTGCGCAGTGTGTGGATGAGAATCGGAATTCCGTGGAGTGTAAGAAATTGTTTGGGCGCAGGTGTTGTGGAGGAACTGGTGTGCGAGGCCGCGCTCATGCGCGTGCCCAGTCCTGCCGCCGGAAGTATGACGAAAACCCGCATGGATGCCAGTGGTTGCCCGCTGGTACGAGTATACGGGAAGCCGCCCGGGCATTTGCAGTGTGTTGGCCATGTGCAGACTACTGCGCCAAGCTCAGTTGCAGCGGAGCCTCCACCAGCATCCCTTGCGTGGGCGTCAGGGCCTGCACCTGCACCGTGGTGGTGAGGGCTGGCTGCGGCGAAGCTCCATTGCAGCCGGAAAGGCCGGGCAGGCACAGTGCGGCGGCGCAGAGCAAGAGCAGCGCGATGCGCAGGTTGGGTGCGTGCTTGCGCGCGTGATGCAGCAGGCCGTTGGCTAGAAGTGTCAGCACAAACAGCAGCCACACCCACGCCGTCCAATCGCCAAAGATGCGCGTAAAGCCAGATGTCGCCAGCAGATTGGATTGCAGAGTCAGCGTCACCATTTGCGTGGTGGTCTGCGTGTTGAAGGGAATCGTTGCTGGAGCAAAGGTGCAGGTAGCGCCTGCGACCAATCCCGCACAGGCAAGCGTGATCGGCTCATTGAATCCGTTGGCGGGCGTCAGCGTCACTTGCACCTGAGTGCTGGCTCCAGCGGCCAATTGCACCTGCGTGGGATTCAGGGTCATCTTCAGCGAGCCGTCATACACGTTGATCGTGACGGCGTTGGATGTGGATTGCAGAAAATTCGCATCGCCCAAATACTCTGCCGTAAAACTGTTGACTCCCAGCGGCAGCGCCTGCTGGTTCAACGCCACGCTGGCGTGGCCGGTGCCGTCGAGCGTGGCTTGGGCGATCTGCGCCGCGCCATCCATAAATTCCACGACGCCCGTCGGCACGCCGCTGGTCGCGGGCACCACGACCGCTTCCAGCGTGACCGGCTGGCCGTACTGCGCTTGATTCGCCGATGCAGTCAGCGTGGTCGCTGTGGCTGCCTGAATCACCGTCAGGCTGGTCTGTGCATCGCTGGGGCCAAAGTTGCACTGCTGCGGATGGCTGGCCAGCACGGTCAGTCCGCTGCCGGTCGGCGCGGCGGGAATCGTCAGCGTGGCCACGCCCGCTCCATTCAACGGCGCGCTGCCCACCTCAACTCCATTCACCGAGAACATGACGTAGCCGGAGGTGACCGGCCCCTGCGTACTGGTC
>JAJZCX010000241.1 GCA_021851625.1 Acidobacteriota bacterium
CAACACCATGGCCGCCAAGGCTGCGGTGAAGGATGTGGGTCGCGCGTTGGATATGCCGTATGGCGAGGTGGACAAGATCGCCAAGCTGATTCCGACAACGATCGGCATCACGCTGGATGAGGCGCTGAAAGAATCCGCAGCGTTGCAGCAGTTGTATGAGAACGACACGCAGATTCGCGAACTGCTCGACACGGCGCGCAGGCTGGAAGGCCTGGTGCGCGGCGCGGGTGTGCACGCAGCCGGCGTGGTGATTGCGCCGGAGCCGCTGACGAATCTGGTGCCGCTGAGCCGCAGCAAGAACGAGGAAATCGTCACCGCCTATGACATGAAGGCCATCGAGAAGCTGGGCTTGCTGAAGATGGACTTCCTCGGCCTGACGACGCTGACGGTAATCCAAGACGCGCTGCGGCTGATTGCGCAGAACCGCGGCGTGCAACTCGATCTGCAAATGGTGCCACTCGATGACACAACCACGTATGAGCATGTCTTTCACAAGGCACTGACCTCGGGCGTGTTTCAGTTTGAGTCGGGCGGGATGCGCGATGTGCTGCGGCGCTACAGGCCAAACAGCGTGGAAGATTTGACGGCATTGAATGCGCTGTATCGACCGGGGCCGATTCAGGGCGGCATGATCGACGACTTCATCGAGCGCAAATGGGGACGCAAAGAAGTGCACTACGAGCTGCCCGTGCTCGAAGGAATTTTGCAGGAGACGCTCGGCGTCATCGTGTATCAGGAACAGGTGATGCAGATTTCCAACGCTGTGGCGGGTTACTCGCTGGGCGAGGCCGATCTGTTGCGCCGCGCGATGGGCAAAAAAAATCCCGAAGAGATGGCCAAGCAGCGCGACCGCTTTGTGAAGGGCGCGGTGGAACGCGGCTACCCGGAAAAAACCGTGGTGCATATCTTCGATCTGATGGAGCAGTTCGCAGGCTACGGCTTCAACAAGTCGCACTCGGCTGCCTATGCGCTGCTGGCTTATCACACGGCCTATTTGAAGACGCATTATCCGATGGAGTTTATGTCCGCGCTGCTGACCAGCGAAGTGAGCAAACCGGACAATGTGGTCAAGTACATTCAGGAGTGCCGCGAGATGGGCATTCGCGTGGAGCCGCCGGATGTGCTCACGAGCGATGCGGACTTTGCACCGCACAATGAGGCGATTCGCTTCGGGCTGGCCGCGATTAAGAACGTGGGCCGCAATGCGATTGAATCCATTTTGGAGGCACGAACCAAGGCGCAGCAAGAGGGCAAGTCCTTCGCCTCGTTCTTTGAGTTTTGCGAGCGCGTCGATCTACGGCTGCTAAACAAGCGCGTGCTGGAATCGCTGGTGAAATCGGGCGCGTTCGATTGTTTTGGCCAGCGCAGTGCATTGGCCGCAGCCATTGACAAGGCGATGGAGCGTGCACAAAAAGCGCAGCGCGACCAGGCCGCCGGACAGCATGGACTCTTTGGACTCTTCAACGACGGCCCCGCCGCCGCAGCCAGCCAAGACGCACTGCCGCAGGTTCCCGATTGGGAGGAGCCGCTGCGCCTGCAAAACGAAAAAGATGTGCTGGGCTTTTATGTCTCCGGGCATCCGATGGACAAGTATGCCGAGAAGCTGCGCAACCTGCCCGGCGTGGTGGAGACGCAAGCGGCACTGGAAATGACACCTATTCCAAACACGGGTCGGCGTGAGGATCAGAGTGCGAATGAGATTTCCGTTGCCGGAATTTTGACTGGTGTGCGCGTGGCCAAGTCGCGCAAAGGCGATTTGTACGCACAGGGTGCCTTGGAGGACCGCACGGGCAAGATGGATCTGATCTGCTTCCCCGAAGCCTATAAGAAGCTGGCAGAAAAGTTGAAGATGGATGTGCCGGTGCTGGCGCGTGGTCTGCTGCGCGGAGAAGAGGACAGTGCCCCGAAGTTGGCCGTCACCAGCATTACGGCGCTGGAAGATGTGAAGATGAAGCTGCCGGGCAGTCTGCGCATTCGCGTGTCTCTGGAGCGAGCTTCAGAGGGCACGTTGCAGGAACTGCACACATTATTTGTCTCTGCACCGGGAACAGGAAAGCTGCTGCTGGACTTTGAGCAGAAGGGTGAGTACTTGGTGGTGCTGGAACCTGCGGGCTTGACCGTCGCCGCCGACAAGGCGTTCATTGAGCGCGTGGAAGCTTTGGTGGGCGCAGGCTCCGTACGCGTGATTGAGTGAGTCCGACTGCGCACATCCATAATGCAGAAGGGGTGGACCAGTCCACCCCTTCTGCATTATGGATTGTCTAGATGCTCCAGCGGAGCAGGCAGGCCCCAAGAGTGAAGCCAGCGCCGACGGAGGCGAGTAGAATTTTGTCGCCCTTCTTCAGGCGCTGCTCCTCGCGCGCGGTCTGCAAAGCCAGAGGAATGGTGGCTGCCGTGGTGTTTCCGTAGCGCTGAATGTTGATAACCACTTGCTCTGGGCGCAGGCCAAGACGCTCCGTCACGGCATCGATGATGCGCTTGTTCGCCTGATGCGGAACCAGCAGATCAATGTCCGCAGCAGTGAGTCCGTTGCGCTGCATCACCTTCTCCGTGGCCTCGGCCATCTTGCGCACTGCGAATTTGTAAACGGACTGGCCCTCCTGGTGAATGTAGTGCATGTTCTTATCCACCGTCTCGTGGCTGGCCGGATGCAGGCTGCCACCGCCGGGCATATAGAGCGCGCAACTGCCGGATCCGTCCACCTCGTGCACATAATCGATGATGCCTTCTTCGCCGTCGGCGGCTGGTTCCAGCAGCACTGCGCCCGCGCCGTCGCCGAAGAGCACGCAGGTGGTGCGATCCTTGTAGTTGATGATGGCCGACATTACATCCGCGCCGATGACGAGGACTTTTTTGTGCGCGCCGCTCTCGATAAATTTGGCACCCGTTTGTAGCGCAAAGATGAAACCACTGCACGCAGCGGAAAGGTCAAAGCCCCACGCACCGGTTGCACCTAGCTTGTGCTGCACCAAGCAGGCCGTGGCCGGGAAGAGCATGTCTGGCGTGACGGTGGCGACGATAATGACCTCAACTTCCTCCGGGCCAATGCCGCGCTCCGCCAGGCAGCGGCGTGCTGCCTCCGTGGCCAGATCGCTGGTGGCCACGCCCTTGTCCACAATGTGTCGCTCGCGGATGCCAACGCGCGTCGTGATCCACTCATCGTTGGTGTCCACCATCTTTTCCAAATCAGCATTGGTCAGCAGACGCGGCGGAACGTAAGTACCCAAGGCGCTAATCCGCGCACGGACGAGCTGGCGCGAACGAAGATCAGTGTTCAAGCAATTGCTCCCTTTTGGTAGGAACCATCCGTATTGTTACGCAGCGCGATGAGGAATGTCTATGCGGAGATGGCGAACCGCAAATCCCTCCGCTACGGCTGCTCGCAGGCAGATGACGACACATTCAAGAATGCAGAGTCATTCTGAGCAAACAATAGGAGTCTGGGAATCTGTGGTTGGGATACTCAGAAGGTATGCAGGCGGGAAGTATGTACCGGGGAGCCTACTGCGCACGCATTGGCCCGTTACCGTTGCTTCCTTCCGGACCTGGCGGGGTTGGCGGGCTTGCGTCGCGTAGGTCCCGGCACACACATGATAATACCACCC